>CALRVO020000529.1:0-3327 GCA_943371595.1 Sphingomonas paucimobilis | reverse complement strand
TCGGTGACATCGAGCAGGGCATCGTGCACGTCGTCGGGCCGCAGCTCGGCCTGACCCAGCCCGGCATGACGATCGTGTGCGGCGACAGCCACACCAGCACCCACGGGGCGTTCGGCGCGATCGCCTTCGGCATCGGCACCTCCGAGGTCGAGCACGTGCTGGCGACCCAGACGCTGATGCAGGCCAAGCCCAAGACGATGGCGGTCACGGTCAACGGCTCGCTGCCGCCCGGGGTCACCGCCAAGGACCTCGTGCTGACGCTCATCGCCCACACCGGCACCGGTGGTGGCCAGGGCTACATCGTGGAGTATCGCGGCTCCGCCATCGAGGAGCTCTCCATGGAGGGCCGGATGACGGTCTGCAACATGTCGATCGAGTGGGGCGCCAAGGCCGGTCTCATCGCGCCCGACCAGACGACCTTCGACTACATCGAGGGCCGTCCCGAGGCGCCGAAGGGCGCTGACTGGGACGCTGCCGTCGCCCACTGGAAGACGTTGGTCACCGACGACGACGCGGTCTTCGACGAGGAGATCGTGCTCGACGCCTCGACCATGACCCCGTTCGTCACCTGGGGCACCAACCCCGGACAGGGCGTGCCGCTGGGGGCCTCGGTGCCCTCGCCCGACGACTTCGACGACGCGCAGGACAAGATCGCGGCCGAGAAGGCCCTCGAGTACATGGGTCTCGAGGCCGGCACCCCGATGCGCGAGGTCAAGGTCGACACGGTCTTCGTCGGCTCGTGCACCAACGGTCGCATCGAGGACCTCCGCCTCGCGGCCGAGATCATCAAGGGCCGCAAGGTCGACCCCGACACGCGACTGCTCGTCGTGCCGGGCTCGGTGCGCGTCCGTCTGCAGGCCCAGGACGAGGGTCTCGACGTGATCTTCAAGGAGGCCGGCGCCGAGTGGCGCGGTGCGGGCTGCTCGATGTGCCTAGGCATGAACCCCGACACCCTCGAGCCAGGCGAGCGCAGCGCGTCGACGTCCAACCGCAACTTCGAGGGTCGCCAGGGCAAGGGGGGTCGCACCCACCTCGTCTCGATCCCGGTGGCCGCGGCGACCGCGATCCGCGGCACCCTCTCGTCACCAGCAGATCTCGACCCCGTGGGGAGCAACTGACATGGACGCGTTCACCAGCCACACCGGCATCGGCGTCCCGCTGCGCCGCAGCAACGTCGACACCGACCAGATCATCCCCGCGGTCTACCTCAAGCGGGTCACGCGTGACGGCTTCGAGGACGGTCTGTTCTCGGCCTGGCGCAACGACCCCACCTTCGTGCTCAACAACCCGGCGTACGCCGGCGGCTCGGTCCTGGTGGCCGGCCCCGACTTCGGCACCGGCTCGTCGCGCGAGCACGCCGTGTGGGCGTTGCAGAACTACGGCTTCCGGGTCGTGATCTCCCCGCGCTTCGCCGACATCTTCCGCGGCAACTCCGGCAAGGCCGGCCTGCTCGCGGCGCAGGTCGACGAGAAGGTCGTGCAGCGCCTGTGGGACCTGCTCGCCGACCAGCCCGGCACCGAGATCACCGTCGACCTCGAGTCGCGCACCGTGCGCGCCGGCGAGGGCGTCGACGCGATCGAGGACTCCTTCGACATCGACGACTACACCCGGTGGCGTCTGCTCGAGGGCCTCGACGACATCGGCATCACGTTGAGCCACGCCGACGACATCTCGTCCTACGAGTCGACGCGGCCGTCGTGGAAGCCGGCAACGATCCACGCCTGACCCGCCCGTCCGACCCGAGAACCGCGCTCCGTGCGCGGTTCTCGTGCTTTTCGCAGAACTCACCCCCGAGTGCGTAGCCGTCCGATCGTCAATCGTGGCAATGTCTTGTGCGCAAGATAGTTTCCCTGACGAAAGGACCTCGGCATGCCTGACATCACGAGCAACGGCATCTCCCTCCACTACACCGACACCGGCGGCGAGGGACGCCCCGTCGTCCTGATCCACGGGTGGCCCCTCACCGGCAAGTCCTGGGCCGACCAGGAGGGTGCCCTCGTCGCGGCCGGCTACCGCGCGATCGCCTACGACCGCCGGGGTTTCGGCGACTCCGACAAGCCTGAGACCGGCTACGACTACGACACGCTCGCCGCCGACCTGGCCGGACTGCTCGACGGTCTCGACCTCTCCGACGTCACCCTCGTCGGGTTCTCCATGGGCGGCGGCGAGGTGGCCCGCTACCTCGGCACCCACGGCGATGCCCGCGTGCGGTCGGCCGTGCTGGCTGCTGCGGTGCCGCCCTACCTGCTCAAGACCGACGACAACCCCGACGGCGGACTGGGGGACGACGACGTGCAGGGCATGATCGACGGCGTCACCGCCGACCGCGAGGGGTTCCTCGACCAGTTCACGACCGACTTCTTCTCGGTCGACGGCGAGATCAAGGTCAGCGAGGACCAGCGCCAGCAGGCCCTTGCGCTCGAGGCGCCGTCCGCGGACGCAGCACTGGCCGGTTGCATCGCCGCCTTCGGCCGCACCGACTTCCGTGCCGACCTGACCAAGATCGCCGTGCCCACGCTGGTGATCCACGGTGACGGCGACGCGACCGTCCCCTTCGAGGTCTCCGGAAAGCGCTCAGCTGAGGCGATCTCGGACTCGACCCTGGTGGTCGTCAAGGACGCGCCCCACGGTCTCAACGTCTCGCACAAGGACGAGTTCAATACCGCGCTGCTCGACTTCCTCAAGCGCTGAATCGCCCGAAATGCGTTGATTTCCCTCAACCGTGGGCAAAAAACGCCCTCACCATCGGCGTGGCGATTGTGAGCATGCCCACGAATGCCTAGCGTGCTGAGGGAACGTCGGGCATCGGTCCGGCATCACCACGTTCTCTGAAGGGGAAGACAGTGAACAAGTCACAGCTCATCGAGGCGCTGGCCACGCGCTACGACGGCAACAAGAAGCAGGCAGCGCACGCGCTGGAGTCCGTGCTCGACACGATCACGCGCGAGGTGGCCAAGGGCGAGAAGGTCGCCATCACCGGCTTCGGCTCGTTCGAGAAGCGTGTGCGTGAGGCCCGCTGGGTCCGCAACCCGCAGACCGGTGCGCGCATCAAGGCCAAGAAGACGTCCGTGCCGAAGTTCACCGCTGGGGCCGACCTCAAGAACGTTGTCTCCGGTGCCAAGAAGCTGCCCAAGCTGACCGTCGCGGCGGCAGCACCGGCCGCCAAGAAGGCTGCCGCTCCGGCCAAGAAGGCAGCGGCTGCAGCGAGCAAGGCTGCTGCCCCGGCCAAGAAGGCTCCGGCCAAGAAGGCCCCGGCCAAGAAGGCCCCGGCCAAGGCGGCCGCCACCAAGGCTGCTCCGGCCAAGAAGGCCCCGGCCAAGAAGGCGC
>CALRVO020000528.1:0-3348 GCA_943371595.1 Sphingomonas paucimobilis | reverse complement strand
GTCGGCGGCCGCGGCGACCGAGCCGAACGACGCGACCAGCGTCGAGCGGGGGGCCTGGGCCGGCACCAGCCGCAGCAGCGCCCGGGTGACGATGCCGAGGGTGCCCTCGCTGCCGACGAAGAGCTTGAGCAGCGACAGCCCGGCGACGTCCTTGACGCGCTTGCCGCCCAGGGTGATCAGCGTGCCGTCGGCGAGCACGACGTCGAGCCCGAGCACGTAGTCGGTGGTGACGCCGTACTTGACGCAGCACAGACCGCCGGCGTTGGTGGCGACGTTGCCGCCGATCGAGCAGATCTCGTACGACGAGGGGTCGGGCGGGTACCACAGGGCGTGCTCGGCGGCGGCCGCCTTGACCTCGATGTTGAGGGCGCCCGGCTCGACGACGGCCACGCGGCACTCGGTGTCGATCTCGATCGCGCGCATCCGCTCCAGGCTCAGCACGATGCCGCCGTCGACGGCCGACGACCCGCCCGACAACCCGCTCCCCGCGCCGCGGGGCACGACGGGCACGCCGTGCTCGGCGGCCCAGCAGACGGCGGTCTGCACGTGCTCCGCGGTCTCGGCGCGGACGACGGCGAGGGGCGTGCCGGCCGACACGTCGTGCGACCAGTCCCAGCGGTAGGGCTCGACCACGTCGGGGTCGACGGCCACGACCCCCTCGGGCAGGGCGGCGACCAGGGCGGGCAGGGCAGCGACAGCGTTGTCGGTCACGCCGCCCAGCAAAGCACGCTCAGTCGCTCTGGCGGACCAGCATCGCGATGCCGCCCGGCACGACCACCGCGACCAGCGCCGCGAACCCCACCAGCACCGGCACGACGTCGAACGCGAGCAGCAGGGCGCCGATCGCGACCACGGGCACGGTGATGCCGACGTACGCCGCCAGGAAGAGGGCGGCGAGCGTGCCCGCGCGGCGCTCCGGCGCGGCGAGGCCGGCGACCGTCGCGACCGACGCGGCGAACACCAGCCCGACCCCACCGACGGCGAGGAACCCACCCACGACGTACGCCGCCAACGAGGCGGTCAGGGCCGCCACGGCCATCACGACCACACCGCCGGCGACCAGGCCGGCACCCGCCACGAGCTGGCGTCGCCCCTCGACGCGGGCGAACCCGACCTGGCTGGCGATGCCGCCCATGAGCACCACGGTGGCGACCGCACCGATCTCGACCCGTGAGGTCGTGCCGACGACCTGCACCAGGAACTGCCCGGTCAGCGCGGTGACGAAGCCGAGCACCGAGAAGCCGGCCAGCGCCGCGACGGCCGCGCCGACGAACGGCCCGCGCACGTCGGGGTCGATCGCCACCCGCTGCGGGCGGTAGCGCCACGCCTGCTCCCGGACGTCGGCCGCAACCGTCTCGGGCACCCGCCACATCACCAGGCCGGCGCCGGCGAGCAGGACGGCGTAGACGGCGTACGGCGTGCTGAGCGGGTGCGGCAGCAACGAGAGCAGCGCGGCGACCAGCGGCCCGACGGCGAGCCCGCCGAGGTTGGCGACGTTGGCCACCGTGCGGCCGAGCACGCCGTCGGCACCGGGGCGCCACCGCGCGTGCAGCTCGCCGAGGTAGGCCGTCGCGGTCGCCGAGAGGCCACCGACCCCGAGGCCGGTCAGGAAGCGCAGCACCAGCAGCCACCCGGTGTCGGCGAGCAGCGCGAAGCCGATCGCACCCACGACCTCCAGCGCGACCACCCACACCAGCACCCGGCGGCGGCCGACGTGGTCGCTCACGTGGCCCGCGAGCAGCAGGCCGAGCAGCACACCCACGCCGTAGGCCGCGAAGACGAGGGTCACGGTGAACGCCCCGAACCCGTTGCGCTCCTCGTAGAGCCCGTAGAGCGGGGTCGGCACCGTCATGAACGACATGACGACGAAGAACGACGCCGCCGTCAGCCAGAAGCCGTGCCGGAAGCGCAGCTGCGCGCTGGTCTCGGTGCTGGTGGCCACGAGTCGCTGCAACCAGGCCCGGCCCGGCTGTGTTCCCCGGTCGACCGGGTCGCGGGGTCAGCGCGGGCGCGGCACCGGCGCGAGCGAGTTGCCCTTGGCGATGCTGCCGCAGCTGGTCGGCGCGGCGCGCCCGGCGAAGCGGGCCTCGACCCACGCGATGGCCTGCGGCAGCCAGACCGGGACGGTCGTGAAGTGGCTGAGCGGGTACTGCTGGTAGCGCACGCGGGTGCCGGCGGCGCAGTACGTGCGGGCCAGGGTGCGCACGTCCCCGGCGATCATCACGCCGTCGCCCTTGCCGACACCGGGCTTGGTGCCGGGGGTGCCCTCGACCTCACCACCGGTGCCCTGGCCGATGAACATCGGGATCGTCGGGCTGGGCCGCTGACCGAGGTTGAGCTTGTTGACGGCGTCGACGTAGACGCCGACGCTCTGCGGGTTCCGGTAGCGGGGCTTGGCGATCTGCTGCCAGGTCAGGCCCGGGTAGGCACCGAGGACGGTGGTGATCGAGGCCCGGTCGAGCGTGGCGAACAGTCGCTTGCCGTAGGCGTTGAGGTAGGGGGCGAGGTCGAGCTCGAAGGCGCGCGCGGCGCCGATCAGCGCCATCGCGAGCACGCCGGCCCAGACCCGCGAGCCCGACACGTAGCCGAGGTTGTTGTCGGGCGCGACGAGCACGCCGCCCTCGGCGGCGCCGACGAGCAGCTCGTTGATCCCGGGGGCGTACGACGGCGCGAGGGCCGCCGCCCAGCCGGTGGCGATGGCGCCGCCGGAGTATCCGAGCAGCGCGATGTCGGGCCGGGCGGGGATCCCCGCAGCGGGCGAGCGCAGCGCGGCGCGCAGGGAGTCGAGGGTGGTGCGGCCGTACTCCGGGCCGGCCGCGAAGTCGGCGGTGCGGCCCTGGGTGTCGGTGATGACGACGCTGTAGCCCTCCAGGAGGAACGGCGCGACCAGCGCCAGCTCGGCGTGCACCGCGTTGGCCCCGGGGCTGCGACCGCCGCTGACGGCGTACGACGGGCCGTCGAGGGGGTTGAGCGAGTCGTAGAACGAGCCGTAGGCGACGACGCGGTCGGGGTGCAGCGCGAGCGGCGGCTTGAGGATCGAGGTCACGTTGGTGGTCGGCCGGCCGAGCTGGTCGGTGGTGCGGTGCAGCAGCTGGACCACCCGGATCGGCACCGGCACGCCCTGCAGGGAGTAGGTGAGGGTGCGGGTCTTGATGACCGTGCCCCGCTTCATCGCCGACAGCCGGGCGCGGGTGCCGTCGTAGCTGTGGAAGGCGTCGGCCCGCGCGGCGACCGGGGCGGGCGCTGCGGGCGATGCGGGCGATGCGGGCGCGGGGGCCGGGACGGCGAGGACGACCGCTGCCGTGGCGGTGGCCGTGAGCGCGGCGACGGTGCGGGCGAGGCGGCCCA
>CALRVO020000527.1:0-3364 GCA_943371595.1 Sphingomonas paucimobilis | reverse complement strand
CAGCCGGTGCGGGTGGAACATCCCGGACACGGCGAGGACGAGGGCGGGGGCAGCCAGCACGGCCGGCCTCACACGGGTGGTGGTCACCTCGCTACTGTGCCCGCATGGTCAACCTCACCCGGATCTACACCCGCACCGGCGACGGCGGCGAGACCCGCCTCGGCGACATGAGCGTCACGACCAAGAACGACCTGCGCCTGCACGCCTACGCCGACGTCGACGAGGCCAACGCGCAGCTCGGTCTCGCGGTCGTGACCGGTGAGCTCGACGACGACGTCGTCGCCGTCCTGACCCACGTGCAGAACGACCTGTTCGACGTCGGGGCCGACTTCTGCACGCCGGTGGTCCCCGACCCGGAGTACCCGCCGCTGCGCATCACCCAGGACTACGTCGACCGGCTCGAGGCCTGGTGCGACCACTACAACGAGTCGCTGGAGCCGCTGCGCTCGTTCATCCTCAACGGTGGCACG
This sequence comes from Sphingomonas paucimobilis, assembly GCA_943371595.1. Taxonomy (GTDB): domain Bacteria; phylum Actinomycetota; class Actinomycetes; order Propionibacteriales; family Nocardioidaceae; genus Nocardioides. Next base: position 2,894 of record CALRVO020000527.1, on the reverse strand, counting down.
GTCGGCGCCGCCCACCTCCACGTCTGTCGCACCGTCGTACGCCGGGCCGAGCGGTCGGCCTGGGCGGCCCACGAGCAGCACGCCGAGACGATGAACCCGTTGGCGATCACCTACCTCAACCGGCTCTCCGACCTCGTCTTCATCCTGGCCCGCCACGCCAACCGCGAGCGTGGCGACGTGCTGTGGGTCCCGGGCGGCGAGCGCCACACCCCCTGAGGGCCGGGGCCCGCGCCGCCTGTGGAGAGCTCCGGAGACCGTCGGCGGGCCGTGCCACGATGACGTGGTCATGAGCATCCTGCGCCGCCTCACCCCTGCTGAGGTCTCGGGGCACTTCCCCCGCGACACGATGCACCGGGCCCGCGGCTACGCCGCCGACGGGTCGGTCGAGTCGCCCGAGATCGACGACCTGTCGGCCACGGCCGTCTCCGCCTCGGCCGAGGTCTGGGGCACCTCCTACGTCCCCTACGTCGTCCACCTGCGGGCGTCGTCCCACGGCCCGCGGTTGTCCGTGGCGACCACCTGCACGTGCCCGGTCCACTTCCAGTGCAAGCACGGCGCCGCGCTGGCGCTCACCCTCGGCTCGATGTTCACCGCCGCGGCCCCGGTCACCTGGGAGCAGCAGCTCGCCGCCCTCACCGACGACCTCGCCGACCTCGCCCCGCCCGAGCACGACCCCGTGCCGCTCGCCCTGCAGCTCACCTACGACGAGGGCAGGGGGCACAAGGTCTACTACCAGAGCGGGCCCCTGCTCCGGCTGCGCCCGATGCGCCCGGGCAAGAAGGGCGGCTGGATCAAGTCCGGCATCTCCTGGTCGCAGGTGCCGACGGCGGCCCTGGGACGCGAGCACCCGCCGGCCCAGCTCGAGGTGCTGCAGGCCCTGCACTCCGCGCTCGACCGCCACGGCGGTCACTGGTACGCCGGGCGCGAGCCCACCGTGGGCGACTTCGGCCCCGACGTCGTGCCCCTGCTGCTGGAGGCCGAGGCGGCCGGCTTCCCGTTGCTCCTGCACCACCTCTCGGTGCTGCACCTGGCGCACGAGCCGGTCGCGATGGGTGCCGACGTCCGCGCGGGCGCCGACGGTCCGCAGGTCGTCGTGGGGCTCGACCACGAGGGTCACCTGTGGCACGGCGCCGAGGTCGGTCTCTGGGGCGACCCGGCCCACACGGCCCTGCTCGACCACGGCGGGGGCGAGGTGACCCTGGCCCGGCTCGAGCGCCGCCTGGCCCGCGGACCGGCGCGGGTGCTGGCCCAGCCACCGCTGCAGCTGCCCGCCGGCGCCAGCGAGCGTCTCCCCGACGAGCTCGCGCGGCTGCGTCGCCTGCTCCCCCTGGGTTCCAGCGACGGGGTCGTCGACCTGCCCGCGCCGATCGCGCCGCGGCTGCGTCTCACGGTCACGTGGAGCACCGCCGACGCCGCGGTCCTGGTCTGGCAGTGGGTCTACGGCGACCAGCTGCTCGCCTGGGACGCGGGCGACCGGCTGCGCGACCGGCGCGCCGAGCACGACCTGCTGCAGCGACTCCCCCAGCCCCCGAACCCCGAGCGCCGTGAGGTCAGCGGCGTCGACGTCCTGCACCTCGCACTGCTCGAGCTGCCGGTGTGGCGCGACTGCGACGACGTCGAGCTGGTCGAGGTCGACCCACCCGACTTCCGCGAGTCCGAGGCGTCCCCGCAGATCAGCTTCGAGGTCCCCGACGACGCCCCGCCCGACCACACCGACTGGCTCGACCTCGACGTCAGCGTCACCGTCGAGGGCGAGAAGGTGCCGCTGCCGTTCGTGCTGGCCGCGCTGACCCTCGAGCAGGAGTTCGTCGTCCTGCCCAGCGGGCTCTTCTTCCGCACCGACCGACCCGAGTTCGCGCGACTCGAGTCCCTGGTCCGCGCGGCCGCCGAGCTGCGCGAGCCCGACGGCGACCGGATGAGCGTCGGACGCCACGACCTCGGGCTCTGGGCGCAGCTGGCCGAGCTCGGCATCGTCGACGCCCAGGCCGACGAGTGGGTACGCCGGGCCCAGGCCCTGCGCGACCTCGTCGACATCCCCCGACCCGAGCCCACCGGGGTCGTCTCCGAGCTGCGCTCCTACCAGCGCGACGGCTTCCACTGGCTGGCGTTCCTGTGGCAGCACGGCCTCGGCGGCATCCTCGCCGACGACATGGGGCTGGGCAAGACGCTGCAGGTGCTGAGCCTGGTCGCCCACACCCGGGCCACCACCGACGCCCCGTTCCTCGTCGTGGCGCCGACCAGCGTCGTGTCGGCGTGGGTCACCGAGGCCGCCCGACACACCCCGGGCCTGCGGGTGCGGACCATCACGTCCTCGGCCGCCCGCCGCCAGCAGAGCGTCGCCGAGATCGCCGCCGAGGCCGACGTGGTGGTCACCAGCTACACCCTGCAGCGTCTCGAGGCCGAGGCCTACGCCGACGTCGCCTGGGCCGGGCTGGTCCTCGACGAGGCCCAGCAGGTCAAGAACCACCGGAGCTTGGCGTACTCGTCGGTGCGCAAGGTCAAGGCACCGTTCAGGCTCGCCGTCACCGGCACCCCCTTCGAGAACCGCCTGCTCGAGCTCTGGTCCCTGCTCTCGATCGTGGCCCCGGGTCTCTACCCGCAACCGAAGTCGTTCATCGACCACGTGTCGCGCCCGGTCGAGAAGGGCGGCGACGACAAGGCCCTGCACCGCTTCACCCAGCGCATCAAGCCGTTCGTGCTCCGGCGCACCAAGGAGCTCGTGGCCGCCGACCTGCCGCCCAAGCAGGAGCAGACCCTCGCCGTCACGCTGCACCCACGTCACCGCAAGCTCTACGACACCCACCTGGCCAAGGAACGCCAACGGATCCTCGGCCTGGTCGACGACTTCGAGCACAACCGGGTGGCGATCCTGGCCGCCCTCACCAAGCTCCGCC
>CALRVO020000526.1:0-3369 GCA_943371595.1 Sphingomonas paucimobilis | reverse complement strand
CGTCGTACGACGGGCGCGGGCGGCCTCCTCGACCACCGTGTGGTGGCGTCGTACGACGGCCTCGTCGACCACCGGGTGCTGGCGTCGTACGACGGCTTCCTCGACCACCGTGCGGGGGTCAGCGCAGGCGCAGGTCGACCCAGACGGTGCGGTGGTCCGAGGAGGGGAAGGGGAATTCGCCGGTCAGGCGCGACAAGGGGTTGCCGGGCACCGGCCAGAAGACGCCGGCGTCGCGGACCTGCAGCCCGCGGCGCGACGGCAGGACGTAGTCGGCGCGCAGGTTGCCGGGCGCTGGGTTGTCGTTGAAGTCGGCGGTGTCGTAGCGCGGGTCGCTGCGGTGGGTGGCGTTGGCGCCGCCCTGGCGGGCGGCCGCCTCGGGGCCGCCGGCCGAGCTGGGGAGCGGGTCGACGAGGCGCGGGTGGTCGAGCAGCTGGTCGATCGCGGCCGACACGGAGTCACCGTCGAGCGGGTCGGCGTTCTGGTCGCCGGCGATCACGAACGACGCGCCCTTCGCCAGGCCGCCGTGGCGACCTCGGTCGTCGTAGACGTAGCGGGCGGCGGAGCCGCCGGTGACGTAGTCGGACCAGAAGCGGATCTCGTCGTGGTTGCGCCGGCCGTTGCGGTCCTCGGGACCGTCGAAGGTCGGCGGTGTCGGGTGGGAGACCAGGAAGTGCACCGTGCGGCGTCCGATCCGGACCGGCACGTCCCAGTGGCTCTTGCTCGACAGCCGCAGCGCGGCCTGCTCGGTGGGGGAGTAGAAGTCGGTGGGGATCAGGTTGTCGGGCATGTCGGCCCACCGGAACCGCTGGAAGGTGCGCACCTGCGCGCGGTCGATGGGGTACTTGCTCAGCACGACCATGCCGTACTGGCCCTCGAAGTCGCCGAAGCCGTAGGCGTCGTTGCCGCCACCGACGGTGCCGCTGTTGTCGAGGTCGAGACCGCTCGGCACACCGGTGTTGGACGGGGCGACGAAGGCGTACGGGTAGTCGATCGGCCGGGCGCCGTGGTGGCCGCGCTCGAGGTAGTTGGCGCGGAACAGGTCGACGGCCCGCTGGCCCGGCACGTAGTCGAACTCGTTGAGCAGCAGCACGTCGGGCCGGGTCCGCTGGATGATCTCGGCGACCGCGGAGGCCTGGGGGTCGTCGGGTGTGGAGAGGTCGGCGACCAGCCGGCCGGCGCTCGCGCGGTTGAGCGAGGCGTTGAAGGTCTGGAACCGCACCGTGCGGTCGTGCTGGTGCGTGCCGTGGTGACCGCCGTGCGGGTGCGCCGGGCGTACGGCGTCGGCGGGGGTGGTGGCCAGCAGGCCGGCACCGAGCAGGAGCAGGGAGGGCAGGGCGACCAGGCGCGCCCGAGAAAGCGTCGTCATGGCGCCACCCTCCCACGCCCCGACGGGCACCCGGGCCAACGCCAGGTGAACGCCCCGCCGCAGGCATCCCTAGGATTGGCCCCATGACGCAACAGCCGTTCACCCGTCGTGGCGCCATCGACCTGTCGGCCCTCAAGCGCCCGGCCACTCCGCCGCCCGCCGCCGGCCAGGGGCCGGGCGGTGCCGCGCCGGCGGGTTCCTACACCGTCCAGGTCACCGCGCAGACGATGCAGCAGGTCGTCGAGGCGTCGATGACCGCTCCGGTGCTGATGGTCGTCTACTCGGCCGGCCGGTCGCCGGAGAGCGCGACGTATGCCGCCGACGTGGCCGCGCTGACCGAGCAGTACGAGGGCCGGTTCCTGGCCGGGCTCGTCGACCTCGACACGGCCCCCGAGGTCGGCCAGGCGCTGCAGATCACCCAGGTCCCGGTCCTGCTGGTGCTGCTCGACGGCCGCCCGGTCACCCAGCCCATCCCGGGCGTCGTGCCCGCCGACGAGCTCAGTGCGCTGTTCAACCAGCTCGGCCAGCAGCTGACCCAGCAGGGCGTCACCGGCCGGCACCAGCCGCAGGCCGCGGCCGCGGCGCCGGCTGCGGAGGGTGACGGACCCGTCGTCGACCCGCGCTACGCCGCCGCCGAGGACGCGCTGGCCCGCGACGACATCGAGACCGCGGTCGCCGAGTACCAGAAGCTCGTCGACGCCAACCCCGCCGACCACGAGGCCGCGGCCGGACTCGCGATGGCCAAGGTCCTGCACCGTACCCAGGGGGTCGACCGAGAGGCGGCGCTCGCCGCGGCGCAGGCAGCACCGACCGACGTCGACGCCCAGACCCTCGTCGCCGACCTCGACCTGTCCGAGGGGCGCGTCGAGGAGGCGTTCGCCCGCCTGGTCGAGCTGGTCCGGGTCACCACCGACAAGGAGCGCGACCGTGCCCGGGAGCACCTGATCGGTCAGTTCGCCGCGGTCGGCAACGACGACCCGCTGGTCCTGGCCGCCCGGCGCAACCTCGCGTCCGCGCTGTTCTGAGCCGCGGGGCCAGAGGGGGTTCCTGCGGTGGGTGACTACGCCGCCGGCGCCGCGTGCCTGGGCCGCGGCTGGCGGTTGCTGCGGCAACGGCCTCGGCTGCTGCTGCTCGGGATGGTGCCGGCGCTGGTCGTCTGGGTCGTGCTCGCCAGCGCCTTCGTCGCGCTGCTGCTCAACCTCGGTGACCTCGCCGCCTGGATGACCCCGTTCGCCGACGACTGGATCGACGGTCCGCGCCAGGCGGTGCGGTTCTTCCTCGGCCTGGCCCTCGTGGTCGGCTCCGTGCTGCTGTGGTCGGCGGTGTTCACCGGGTTGACCCTGACCATCGGCGACCCGTTCTACGAGCGCATCTGGCGGGCCACCGAGGACATGCTCGGACCGGTCAAGCTCGGGGACGGCCTGGGCTTCTGGCGCTCCGCGCTCGACGGGCTCAAGCTCGCGGCCGTCGGCGTCCTGTCCTCGCTGCTGGTGCTCCTCAGCGGGTTCATCCCCGTCCTGGGTCCGGTGCTCGGCATCGTGCTGGGCCTGCTGCTGTCCGGGCGGCTGCTGGCCCGCGAGCTGGTCAGCCGCCCGCTCGAGGCACGGGGGATGGATGCCGCCGCGCAGAAGGCGCTGCTCGCCCCGCACCGGGGTCGGGTGCTCGGACTCGGGATCGCCACCCAGGCCTGCTTCTTCGTGCCGTTCGGCGGCGTGCTGGTCATGCCGGTCGCCGTCGCCGGGGCGACCGTGCTGGCGCGCGACGTCCTGCCCGACGAGCGGGGCCCGGCCTACCGGCTCGAGGCGCGGGCGTAGGCGCCTTAGTCCGCGTCGGCGAACGGCACGCACAGCACGGGCCGCGTGCTGAGGTGGAGCAGCTTGTGCGGGGTCGAGCCGAGCATCGCGCCCTTGAGCGGGCTCTCGCCCGCCGTGCCGACCACCAGCACGGTGGCGTCGTGCTTCTCGCCCACCTCGAGCAGCGCCTGGGCGGGCTTGGCGTCGACG
>CALRVO020000525.1:0-3377 GCA_943371595.1 Sphingomonas paucimobilis | reverse complement strand
CGAGCAGCACGACCTCGCCTCCGCCCTGCAGCAGAGCATGCTCACCGCGCCCCCGGAGCCCGACCACCTCGAGGTCGCGGTCCGCTACCTGCCGGCCGCCGAGGTGGCCCAGGTCGGCGGCGACTGGTACGACGCCTTCGTGCAGCGTGGCGGCTCGACCGTCGTCGTCATCGGCGACGTCGTCGGTCACGACACCGCGGCAGCAGCGGCGATGGGCCAGCTGCGCAGCGTGCTCCGCGGCGTCGCCGTCACCTCCGACGACTCACCGGCCCAGGTCCTCACCCGGGTCGACGAGGCCATCCAGCTCCTGGCGCTCGACACGATCGCGACCGCGGTCGTCGCCTGCTTCGAGCAGACCCCCGAGGAACGCCGCCTCGGCCACACCCGGCTGCGCTGGGCCAACGCCGGTCACCCTCCCCCCATGGTCGCCCACGCCGACGAGGCGCAGGTCGACGTGCTCTGGGGCGCCAGGCCCGACATGCTGCTCGGCGTACGCCCCGAGCTCGAGCGCCACGACCTCGTGGTGACCCTGCGACGAGGGACGACCGTCCTGCTCTACACCGACGGACTCGTCGAGCAGCGCGGCCGCGGCATCGACGCGGGCATCGAGCGGCTCGCCGACGTGCTGGGGCAGCTGCTCGCCGACGACCTCGGGCTCGAGGACCTCTGCGACGAGCTGCTCCGCCGGCTGGTCCCCGAGCGCTCCGCGGACGACATCGCCCTGGTGGCGGTGCGGCTGCACCCCCAGGACCAGCCGAGACCGCCCGAGGCGGCTCAGTAGTACCAGGGGTACGGCGACCAGTCCGGCTCGCGCTTCTCGAGGAACTGGTCGCGCCCCTCGGCGGCCTCGTCGGTCATGTAGGCCAGGCGGGTGGTCTCGCCGGCGAAGAGCTGCTGGCCGACCAGGCCGTCGTCGATGGCGTTGAAGGAGTACTTCAGCATCCGCTGCGCCGTCGGTGACTTGCCGTTGATCAGCCGGCCCCACTCGAGCGCGGTCGCCTCGAGCTCGGCGTGAGGCACCGCGCGGTTGACGGCGCCCATCCGGACCCCGTCCTCGGCGGAGTACTCCTGACCGAGGAAGAAGATCTCGCGGGCGAACTTCTGGCCGACCTGGCGGGCGAGGTACGCCGACCCGAACCCGCCGTCGAAGGACCCGACGTCGGCGTCGGTCTGCTTGAACCGCGCCTCCTCGGTGCTGGCGATCGTCAGGTCGCAGACGACGTGCAGGGAGTGGCCGCCACCGGCGGTCCAGCCGGGGACGACGCAGAGCACGACCTTGGGCATGAAGCGGATCAGCCGCTGGCACTCGAGGATGTGCAGCCGGCCCAGCCGGGCGGCGTCGATCGGGTTGGGCGGGGCGCCGGCGTCGTCGTGCCCGGGGGTCTCGTACTGGTAGCCCGCGCGCCCACGGATGCGCTGGTCGCCTCCGGTGCAGAACGCCCACTTGCCGTTCTTGGCGCTCGGGCCGTTGCCGGTGAGGATCACGCAGCCGACGTCGGCCGACGTACGCGCGTGCTCGAGGACCCTCAGCAGCTCGTCGACGGTGTGGGGGCGGAAGGCGTTGAGCACGTCGGGCCGGTCGAAGGCGATCCGCACGGTGCCGTGCGCCTTGGCGCGGTGGTAGGTCAGGTCGGTCAGGTCGTCGAAGCCGGGGACCGCGTCCCACGCGGTCTCGTCGAACGTCTCGGACACACCCTCGATCGCGCTCATGGTGGTGAGGCTAGTGGGGGTGGAATCCGGGCCGACGACCTGGTGTTGTGGGCGGCATGACTCTCGAAGGCGACTACGAGCCCAGCCCCAGCGAGTGGGTCCGCAACCAGGTGGAGACCTACGAGGCCACCGGCGGCCGTGAGGCCAACACCCTGCCGGACCACCCGGAGTGGCCGATCGTGGTGATCACCTCGCGCGGCGCCAAGTCCGGCAAGCTGCGCAAGAACCCCGTGATGCGGGTCGAGAAGGACGGCGTCTACGCCGCCGTGGCCAGCAAGGGCGGCGACCCCGAGCACCCCGTCTGGTACCACAACTTCCTGGCCCACCCCGAGGTCGACCTGCAGGACGGCGACACCCCGCACACCTACCGCGCGCGGGTGGCCGAGGGCGCCGAGCGGGCCGAGTGGTGGGAGCGCTGCGTGGCGCAGTTCGCGCCCTACGCGGAGTACCAGGAGAAGACCGACCGCGAGATCCCGGTCTTCCTGCTCGAGCGCGTCTGACCGGCGAGCCGGGTGACGACCGTCACCTGGCACCGCGGGCGTCGTTGAGCAGGGCGTGCGCCGAACCGTTGCTGCCCTGACCGCCCTCGTCTCCGCGTGGGCGCTCGCGCCCGCGACCACGAGCGCGGCCGCCGAGCCGTCACCGGGCGACCCGGCGTACACCGTGCGCGACGCGCAGAACATCGCCGACGCCTACGGCCGGATCACCGGCCCCGGCGGGCAGCTGCGCAACCCGGCCTACCTGCCGGCGCTGGTGTCGCAGACCAGCGCGACGACGGCGGCGCAACTGCTCGCCCAGGCCGCCAGCCCGACCCGCCCGGCCCTGACGGCCGGCAACCTCGTGCCCGGGTGGAACGTCGGCAACCCGCTGCGCGCCGGCTGGGAGCGCACCCGCGGGCGGGTCACCCCGGTCGCGTTCACCAACCGGTACGGCGCCCTGCTGCGTGGCCAGGTCTACCGCCCCGCACCCGGGGCGCGCGACCCCTACACCGGTCGACGGCTGCGCGGCCCGTTCCCCGGCGTCGTGGTGACGACGGGCTCGGTGCAGGGCTCAGCGGGGATGTACGAGTGGCTCGCGCAGGACCTCGCCGAGCGCGGCTACGTCGTGCTGACCTACGACGTGCAGGGCCAGGGCACGAGCGAGACGCTGCCGCACACCACCGGTGAGCTGTTCCCGCCGGGCGTGCCCTCGCAGCAGCTGGACAACTTCGTCGTCGGCACCCGCGACGCGCTGTCGTTCTTCACCTCGACGCCGTCGCGGCCCTACCGCAACCCGGGCTCCGCCGGCGCCCGCGTCAACGCGTTCAACCCGACCTGGCGGCTGTGGGACCGCTCCCCCGACCCTCGCCCGGCGACCCCCGGACGCACCACGCGGATCGCGATCGTCGGGCACTCCCTCGGCGCCACCGCCGTCTCGCAGGTGCAGGCGGTCGACCGCCGCGTCGCCGCCGTCGTGGCGCTCGACAAGCTGCAGTCGGCCGGCAACCGGCCCGTCGTACCGGCGCTGGCGGTGCAGTCGGAGTACGGCTTCACCGTCACGCCCTGGTGGCTCTCGGGCGGCTCGTCGCTGATGCCGCAGCCCTCCCCGACCGGTCCGGACCCGCGCCGCGAGCGCGCCACCGGCTTCGACGCCTGGCGCGCCCGGGGCGTCGACTCGATGCTCGTCGT
>CALRVO020000524.1:0-3378 GCA_943371595.1 Sphingomonas paucimobilis | reverse complement strand
AGCACCTGCCCTCGTCGGGGCCCGGCCACGTCGCGACCGGTTCACCCGTGGGCCACGCCACGGTCGTCGCGGTGTCGCTGCCTCGTCGACGGGAGCCGCGAGCGTGGGCAGGTCGTCCTCGTCCTCCCGGAAGGCCCACCCGATGCCGCACGCCGTGCCCGTACGCCGCCCCACCGCCCTGGTCCGGGGCCTCGCCCTCTCGGCCGTCCTCGCCCTCCCCCTCGCCGGGCTCGCCGTACCGGCCACCTCGACGGCGACGAGCGCGTCGACCACGACGGCCGCAGCGGCTGCGGCGCCGGCCGGCCGTCTCTTCGACCGGGTCGCGACCTACCCCGTCTTCCAGAACGTGCCCGCCGGCGTCGATCCCGACGAGGAGACCGTCGCGGAGATCTCCACCGTCGTCGACGACGGCACCACGGTCGTCTACACCGACGCACCCGGCAAGCGGATCGGCTTCGTCGACCTCACCGACCCGGCCGCACCGGTGGGCGCGGGCACCGTCGAGCTCGCCGAGCTGGGCAACGCCGACGACCAGCCGACCTCGGTGGCTGCGGTCGGTGACTACGTGCTGGTGGTCGTCGACGAGTCCGGCGGCGACTTCACCGCCCCGTCGGGCCGCATCGACGTCATCCGCGTCAGCGACCGCGAGGTGGTGCGCAGCCTCGACCTCGGCGGCCAGCCCGACTCCATCGCGGTCAGCGCCGACGAGCAGTACGCCGTGGTGGCGATGGAGAACCAGCGCGACGAGGACGCCGCCCCGCCCGGTGGCGAGGAGGGCGAGCTGCCGCAGCTGCCCGCCGGGGCCCTGCAGGTCCTCGACCTCGGGACCGACCCGGCGACCTGGACCGCGACCGAGGTGCCGCTCGTCGAGGCCGACGGCGACCCGCTGCCGGCCCTCCTCGACGCCGGTCTCTACGCACCCGAGGACCCCGAGCCGGAGTACGTCGACATCAACGACGACGACCAGGTCGTGGTGACCCTGCAGGAGAACAACGGCGTGGTCGTCGTCGACCTGCCGACCCGCGAGCTCGTGACGGCGTTCTCGGCGGGCGAGGCTGCCGTGTCCAACGTCGACACCACCGACAACGGGCTGTTCGACGCCGACGACGCGATCGTCGTGCCGCGCGAGCCCGACTCGGTGCAGTGGGTCGGTGACGGGCTGGTGGCCACGGCCAACGAGGGCGACCTGTTCGGTGGCAGTCGCGGGTGGTCGGTCTTCGACGTCACGACCGGCGAGGTCGTCTGGGACTCGGGCAACACCATGGAGGAGATCGCCGTCGCCCACGGCCTGTTCAACGACGGTCGGGCCGACAACAAGGGCGCGGAGCCCGAGGGCCTGGCCTTCGACGTCGTCGACGGCACCCCGACGGCGTTCGTCGGCTCCGAGCGCAGCAACTTCGTCGCGGTCTACGACATGACCGACCCGACACGACCGCGGTTCCGCCAGGCCCTGCCGGCCACCAACGGCCCCGAGGGCCTGCTGCCCATCCCGGGCCGCGACCTGCTCGTCGTCTCCTCGGAGGAGGACGACGCCTCGGCCCAGGTGCGCGCCACGGTCGGCGTCTACCGCCTGCGCAACGGCCGCCCGGCGTTCCCGTCGGTCGTCTCGCTCAACCCCACCGGTGCACCGCAGCCGATCGGCTGGGGCGCCCTGGGCGCACTCGCGGCCGTGCCCGGTCGGCCGGACCGGTTGTACGCCGCCAGCGACGCGGCCTACGCGACCGGTCGGATCTACACCCTCGACACGAGCAGCACCCCGGCGGTCATCACCGACGTCCTGACCGTCCGCGCGCCCGACGGCACCGCCCCCGCGATCGACATCGAGGGCCTCAGCCCCCGCCCCGGGGGCGGCTTCTGGCTCGCCGTCGAGGGCGCGACCGGTCCCGCCAACGCACTCGTGGCCGTCGACGCCGACGGCGTGGTCCGCCGGTCGGTGCCGCTGCCGACCGAGGTGAGCGAGCACGTGCGCAACTGGGGTCTCGAGGGCGTCGCCGTGCGCGGCAGCGGGGCGAGGGAGCAGCTGATCGCCGTCCTGCAGCGCCCGCTGTGGGTCGACCCGACCGTCGCGGCCGGGGCCGTCGTACCGCTGGAGGGCAATGTCGCCCGCATCGGCCGTCTCGACGTCGCGACCGGCACGTGGCGCTGGTTCGCCTACCCGCTGTCGACGACGACCGAGGCGGGCGACTGGATCGGGCTGTCCGAGGTCACCGTCGTCGACGACGACACGATCGCCGTCATCGAGCGCGACAAGCTCGCCGGCACCCGGGCCCGGGTCAAGCGCGTCTACACGGTCGACCTGCCCGCCGGGTCGCCGTCGCGCCTCACGCCGGTGCGCAAGCGCCTCGCCGTCGACGTGCTGCCCGCGATGCGGTCGCTGCGCGGGTGGACCCAGGAGAAGCTCGAGGGGCTGACCGTCAGCAGCGACGGGCAGGTCTTCGCCGTCACCGACAACGACGGGGTCCAGGACGCCACCGGCGAGACCCAGCTGTTCCGCCTCGGCCCGCTCAAGCGCGTGTTCGCCGCCTCGCTGCGCACGACCACCCGCCTCACGGCGTCGACCCAGCGGCCCCGCCAGGGCCAGCGGGTGCGCCTCACGGTGCGGGTCGCGCCCGGCTTCGCCGACGGTCGCGTGGTCCTGCGCGACCGGGGGCGTCAGCTGCGCACGCTCGTGCTGCGCGACGGCACGGCGTCCACCCGGATGCGTCTCGCCCCCGGCCGGCACGTGCTGAGGGCTTTCTACCGCGGTGACGCCGACGCGCTCGGCTCGACCTCGCGGACCGTCCGGGTCGTCGTCCGGCGCCGCTGAGCGGGGCCGGTCCCGGTCAGCCGAGCAGGCGGCGTACGGCGTCGCGCAGCTCCTGCTCGGGGTCGACCCCGGCGTCGTGGGCCTCGGCGACGAGCGCGAGCAGCCGGTCGCCGTAGGCGTCGGGCCTCGGGACCGGCACGACCACCGGGGAGGCGCCGGCGCGCTGGAGACGACCGATCACCTTGTCGGCGTAGAGCAGGGCCGGCAGGGTCGGAGCGATGCCGTCGGTGACGGAGTCGCGCTGCTTCTCGGTGGCCTTGACCGACTCCCACAGCTCGTTGACCTCGGCGGCGGAGCCCTGCGCCCCGCCGTCGAGGACCGCGTCACCGAAGACGTGGGGGTTGCGGCGGACCATCTTGGCGACGATGCCGGCGGCGACGTCGTCGAGGGTGAAGTCGCCGGTCTCCTCGGCGATCGCGGCGTGGAAGTAGACCTGCAGCAGCAGGTCGCCGAGCTCCTCGCGCAGGTCGTCGGGCGTGCCGGACTCGATCGCGTCGACCGTCTCGTGGAGCTCCTCGAGGAGGTAGCGCACCAGGGAGCGGTGGGTCTGCTCCTGCTTCCAGGGGCACTCG
>CALRVO020000523.1:0-3387 GCA_943371595.1 Sphingomonas paucimobilis | reverse complement strand
CGAGACGGCCTGGAAGGTGCCGATGGGGCGACCGAACTGCTCCCGCGTCTTGGCGTACGACGCCGTCAGCCGCAGCGCCCCCTCGGTGACGCCGAGCTGCTCGGCGGCCGCACAGACCGTCAGCAGCTGCGCGAGCCGCAGGGCCGCGTCGGCGCCGCCGAGCCGGGCGGCGGGCGCGGCGTCGAGGTCGAGGCGCACGACCAGGTCGCGGTCGCTGCTGTGACCCTCGGTCGTGGTCACGCCATCGGCGGCGGCGTCGAGCAGGAACACCGCGGCGCCGTCGTCGGTCGAGGCAGTGACGAGGAACGCCCCGGCGACGCTGCCGGCGCGGACCAGGACCTTGGACCCGGTGAGCCGCCCGTCGGTCTCGACGACCGTGGGCCGCTGCGGCAGGTGGGAGCGCTCCTCGGCCACGGCGGCCGTGAGGACCGCGTCACCGCCCAGCCACTGCGCGCGTTGCGCGTCGGTGCCGAGCTCGGAGAGCAGCAGGGCGGCGGGTCCGTGGACCGCCAGCGGCACGGGGGCCACGGTGCGGCCGACCTCGACGAGCACCCGGGTGAGCTCGAGGAGTCCGAGCCCGGCGCCGCCGTCGCGCTCGGGGAGGGCGAGGGAGAGCAGGCCCGCCTCGCCCAGCTCGCGCCACAGGTCGGCGTCGAAGCGGGACCCGTCGGCCTCGACGGCCTTCTGGCGTGCGTTGGTGGCCCGGTCGCCGAGAATCTGCGCGGCGAGCGCGGCCGCCTCGTCCTGCTCGGGTGTGAAGGAGAAGTCCATGGTGTCGGTCGCCCTTATCGCTTGGCGGCGGGCAGGCCGAGGCCCACGTAGCCGATGATGTCGCGCTGGATCTCGTTGGTGCCGCCGCCGAAGGTCATCACCAGCGACGAGCGGAACATCCGCTCGAGGCGGCCGGCGAGCGCGGCGCCGGGGGAGTCGGCCGTGAGGCCGGCCATCGGGCCGACGATCTCGATGAGGCTGCGGTAGACCTCGGTGTTGAGCTCGGAGCCGTAGACCTTGATCGCCGAGGCCTCGGCGGGGGAGAGACCGACGCCGGCGTCGGCGTCGGCGGCGAGCTTCCAGTTGAGCAGGGTGAGCGCCTCGACCCGGGCGTGGGCCCGGCCCAGGGCGATCTGCACCCACTCGGAGTCGATGACGCGCTGGCCGTCGGGGTTCTTGGTCTGCTGGGCCCACTCGCGCACCAGGTTGAGCGAGTGCACCGTCGGGGCGGACGAGGTGAGCGACACCCGCTCGGCGTTGAGCTGGTCGGTCATCAGGTTCCAGCCGCCGTTGACGTCGCCGACCACGTTGGTGACCGGCACCCGGACGTCCTCGTAGTAGGTCGCGCTGGTGCCGACGCCGGCGACGGTGTGGACCGGTGTGTAGGACACGCCCGGGGCGTTGGCCGGCACCAGGATCATCGACAGGCCCTTGTGGCGGGGCAGGTCGGCGTCGGTGCGGCAGGCCAGCCAGATCCAGTCGGCGTACTGGATCAGCGAGGTCCACACCTTCTGGCCGTTGATGACCCACTCGTCGCCCTCGCGGACCGCGCGGGTCTTGAGCGAGGCCAGGTCGGTGCCCGAGCCCGGCTCGGAGTAGCCGATCGAGAAGTGCAGCTCGCCGGCGAGGATCTTGGGCAGGAAGAGCTCCTTCTGCTCGTCGCTGCCGTAGCGCATGATCGTCGGCCCGACGGTGTTGAGCGTCAGGTAGGGGATCGGGACCCCCGCCACCGCGGCCGCGTCGGTGAAGATCAGCTGCTCGACATTCGAGCGGGCCTGGCCGCCGTACTCCTTCGGCCAGCCGATGCCGAGCCAGCCGTCGGCGCCGACCTGGCGGATGACGTCGCGGTAGACGCTCGCCTCGCCGAACTCACCGAACTCACCGGTGGCGGAGGCGAGGCCGGCCTTGACCTCGGGGGTGACGAGCTGGGCGAAGTAGTCGGCGAGCTCGGCGCGCAGCGCCAGGTGCTCCGGTTCCAGGGCGAGGTGCATGGCCCTCAGACTAGAACGTGTTCTCGTTTTCGGCTAGCCTCGACCGCATGAGCGACGTCCGCACTCTCGACCAGGGCACGGCCCCGGAGCGCTTCGCCCGCGGCTGGCACTGCCTGGGCCTCGCGTCGTCCTTCGACGACGGCAAGCCCCACGGCATCGAGGCCTTCGGCACCAAGCTGGTGGTCTGGGCCGACTCCCAGGGCGACCTGCACGTGCTCGACGGCTACTGCCGCCACATGGGTGGCGACCTCACCCAGGGGTCGGTCAAGGGCGACGAGGTCGCGTGCCCCTTCCACGACTGGCGCTGGGGCGGCGACGGCAAGTGCAAGGCCATCCCCTACGCCCGCCGGGTGCCGCTGCGCGCCCGCACCCAGAAGTACCCGACCGCGATCCGCAACGGCCAGCTGCTGATCTGGCACGACGTCGAGGGCTCGGCCGCCGACCACGACGTGCTGCCGCCCGAGCTGCCCGGCGTGATGACCGACGCCTACACGGCCTGGGACTGGAACGTCGTCCCGATCGAGGGCTCCCACTGTCGCGAGCTGATCGACAACGTCGTCGACATGGCCCACTTCTACTACGTGCACTTCTCGTTCCCCACGAGCTTCCGCAACGTCTTCGAGGGCCACGTCGCCACCCAGTTCATGGAGTCGAAGGGCCGCCCCGACATGTCGGGCGGCTACGGCGACTCCGACCTGTTCCTCAAGTCCGAGGCGACCTACTACGGGCCGTCGTACATGATCAACTGGCTCGACGTCGACTACAAGGGATTCCAGACCGAGGTCATCCTGATCAACTGCCACATCCCGACCGGGCCCGACTCGTTCACCCTGCAGTACGGCCTGACCGTCAAGAAGCCCGAGGGCCTCGACGACGCGACCGCGCAGTTCATCGCCGACAAGTACGCCGAGATGTTCGGTGGTGGGTTCCTGCAGGACGTGCACATCTGGAAGAACAAGGTGCCCGTCCAGAACCCCCTCCTGTGCGAGGAGGACGGGCCGGTCTACCAGCTGCGCCGCTGGTACGAGCAGTTCTACGTCGACCGCGCCGACGTCAAGCCCGAGATGGTCGACCGGTTCGAGTTCGAGGTCGACACCACCAAGGCCAACGAGTACTGGCAGGACGAGGTCGCCGAGAACCTCCGGCTCAAGGCCGAGGCCGACGAGGCCGCCGGGGTCACGGCGGGGCACTGAGCGTGGCCTCCTTCGTCCCGACCCGTCCCGACACCCTCGTCGACCAGCGGCTCTACACCGAGGCGAGGCTGACCGAGGTCTCGTGCCTCGACTGCCTGGCCCGCGTGGGCGTGAAGAAGAACAGCGAGCACCACACGTCGGTGCAGTGGACCCACGAGGCCACGGCCCACTGCCCCGACCTCGCCCGGCGCGACGGGGCCGACGGCCGCAGC
>CALRVO020000522.1:0-3389 GCA_943371595.1 Sphingomonas paucimobilis | reverse complement strand
TGCCGGCCCAACGTCGGCAGGCGATCGAGCACCTGCGCCAGTTCGAGGGGCTCGCCGGTGCCAGCGCCGACGAGCGCACGCTCCTCGCGCTGCTGGCCCAGCGAGGCCGTCACCAGAACCAGCCGCACACCGTCGTGGCCGACTACGCGCGCCGGGCCCTGGCCGACGGCGCGCTCTTCGACGACGCCGCCCGTGGCGAGAGCCTGGTGCCGTGGACCCTGGCGATGATGGCCGCGTGCTCGGCCGACGTCGTCGTGGAGACCCAGCGCGAGATCGAGCGCGCCCGCACCCGCATCCTGCGCGGCGGGTCACCGGTCGACTTCGCCATGGCGGCCAACGCCGCGCAGGTGCTCGCCTGGCGGCTCGGTGACGTCACGGCCACCGAGACCGAGTGCGAGGCCGTGCTGGCCGCGGTCGCCCACGAGCCGGTCACCCCCGAGGTGCTGTCGCTGCGGGTGACGGCCGTGCACTTCTCCTGCTACGTCGCCATGGAGAGGCGCGACCTGGCTGCCGCCAAGGCGGCGCTCGCCGAGCTCGACGCGTCGACCCAGGGCGTCCGGGTGATCCCGCTGGTCTGGCTCCACGAGATCCGCGCCCGGGTCAGCCTGGCCGAGGACGACCCCCACGGGGCGTTGCACCACCTCGCGGCCCTGGAGCGGGAGCTCACGCAGGCCGGCGTCGACCCGGCCGGGCTCGCGTGGCGGCTGCCGGCTGCGATCGCGCACGCCCGGCTCGGCCACCACGACGAGGCGCGCGCACTGCTCGCCGCCCAGGTCGACGCGGCCCGGGCCTGGGGCTCCCCGACCGAGATCGGCTCGGCACTGCGGGTCGCCGCGCGTTTCGACCCCGACCCCGGGTCGCGCGCCGGGCGGCTCGCCGAGGCCGTCGACGTCCTCGCCGGCGCGCACGACCGGCTCGAGCACGCCAAGGCCCTGGCCGACCAGGCCGAGTCGTGGCGCACCCAGGGGCGGCGGACCGAGGCCCGCGCGCTGCTCGACCAGGCCGGCGAGCTCGCCCGCGCCAGCGGCGCGCTTGCCCTGCAGACCCGCGTCGCCGACGCGTTGGGCGCCCTGGGCGACCGACCACGTCGCGGCACCGCACCCGGACCGGAGTCCCTCACCGCGAGCGAGCGTCGGGTGGCCACCCTCGCGGTGATCGGGCGCACCAACCGCGACATCGCCCAGGAGCTCTTCGTGTCGCCCAAGACCGTCGAGAACCACCTCGGCCGCGTCTACACCAAGCTCGGCATCGCCAGCCGCCGCGAGCTGGCCGGCGCCCTCGGGTGAGCCCGGGCGTCGCACCGGTCCGGACCAGCGACGTACGTCACAGCCCGAGGGGGTGAGCGCACGCCCTGTCGCGGTCGTAGAGTGACCTCTTGTGGCAACCACGACGCGACCCGCCCTCGTCAAGGGCTCCCGATCGTCCCGCTCCACCATCACGCTGAAGCTGCTGATGGCCGCCAGCGGCCTCCTCTTCATCGGGTTCGTGCTGGGACACATGTACGGCAACCTGAAGGCGTTCTCGGGTGAGGAGACCTTCAACGAGTACGCAGAGCACCTGCGTGAGTTCGGGGAGCCGATCCTGCCCCACGAGGGCTTCTTGTGGATCGCCCGCGTGGGCCTGCTGGCCGCGCTGTTCGTGCACGTCACGTGCGCGGTGATCCTGGCCCGCCGCGCGGGCCGGGCCCGCACCGTCAAGTACGTCGTGAAGAAGAACAACCACTCCAGCTTCTCCTCGCACTGGATGCGCTGGGGCGGTGCCACCCTGCTGCTGTTCATCATCTGGCACCTGCTCAACTTCAGCTTCGGCAAGGTCAACGTCTCCAACGGCGAGACCGGCGACCCCGACGCCAACCCCTACCGCCTGATGGTCGACAACTTCGAGGTGTGGTGGCTGACGGCGATCTACCTGGTCGCCATGGTCGCGCTGGCGCTGCACCTGCACCACGGCACGTTCAGCTCCGCCCAGACCCTCGGCCTGACCGGCAGCGCCCGGGCTCGCCGCAACGCGCGTTCCGCCGGCCTCGTCATCGCGATCGTGGTCGCCGGCGGGTTCTCGCTGGTTCCGATCGGCGTGCTCGCCGGCATCATCGACTGATCGACTGAAGGGGCTCACACACCATGGCCGGATCGACCCTGCACGACGGGCTCAGCCCGCTCAACAGTGCTCCCACCCAGACCTCCGACGACGCCCACGGCTATTACGAGAAGGGCGACAAGATCGTCGACCCGGTGGCCCCCACGGGGCCCATCGCCGACCGCTGGACGACGCGTCGCTTCGAGAACCGTCTGGTCAACCCCGCCAACCGTCGCAAGCTGACCGTCATCATCGTGGGCACCGGCCTGGCCGGTGGCGCCGCCGCCGCGACGCTCGGCGAGGCCGGCTACCAGGTCAAGTCGTTCTGCTACCAGGACTCCCCGCGGCGCGCCCACTCGATCGCCGCGCAGGGCGGCATCAACGCGGCCAAGAACTACAAGGAGGACGGCGACTCCGTCTTCCGGCTGTTCTACGACACCGTCAAGGGTGGCGACTACCGCTCGCGCGAGTCCAACGTCTACCGCCTGGCCGAGGTCAGCACCAGCATCATCGACCAGTGCGTGGCGCAGGGCGTCCCGTTCGCCCGCGACTACGGCGGCCTGCTCGACAACCGCTCGTTCGGCGGCGTCCAGGTCTCCCGCACCTTCTACGCGCGTGGCCAGACCGGCCAGCAGCTGCTGATCGGCGCCTACCAGGCCATGGAGCGCCAGGTGGCCGCCGGCACGGTCACCTCCTACACCCGCCACGAGATGCTCGAGCTGATCGTGGTCGACGGTGTCGCCCGCGGCATCATCGCCCGCGACCTGGTCACCGGCAAGATCGAGACCCACCTGGCCGATGCCGTCGTGCTCGCGTCCGGCGGTTACGGCAACGTCTTCTACCTCTCGACCAACGCGATGAACTCCAACGTCACCGCGGCGTGGCGGGCGCACCGCAAGGGCGCCTACATGGCCAACCCGTGCCTCACGCAGATCCACCCCACCTGCATCCCGGTCGCCGGCGAGTACCAGTCCAAGCTGACCCTGATGTCGGAGTCGCTGCGCAACGACGGGCGCATCTGGGTCCCCAAGAACCGCGACGACTGCGACAAGGACCCGCGCGACATCCCCGAGGAGGACCGCGACTACTACCTCGAGCGCATCTACCCGTCCTTCGGCAACCTGGTCCCGCGCGACATCGCCTCGCGCCAGGCCAAGAACGTCTGCGACGAGGGCCGCGGCGTCGGCCCGCTCGTCGGTGACTTCCGTCGTGGTGTCTACCTCGACTTCGCCGACGCCATCGCGCGTCTGGGCGAGGACGCCGTGCGCGAGAAGTACGACAACCTCTTCGACATGTACGAGCGCATCACCGGC
>CALRVO020000521.1:0-3390 GCA_943371595.1 Sphingomonas paucimobilis | reverse complement strand
AGCACCCAGTCCCCCAGGGGAGCGGTCACCAGGTCGGGGAACAGGGCGAACCCGCGCACCTGCGCGTCGCGCGCCGGCACCCGGTCGCGCACCGACGCGCGCGGTGGCACCGGCTTGCCCGACACGACGTCGGCCAACGCGATCGTCTGGGTCGGACCCGCCTCGGGGCGCACCACGATGACCCCGTCACCGAAGGCCTCGCAGACCCCGAGCAGGTCGGTCAGGGCCGGCCCCCCGCTGGGCCCGGTCTCCCCCCGCACCAGGCGGCGTACGACGACGCGCTGGCCGACGACGTGGGGACCGAGGGAGTGCCTGCCCACGGAGTGGGGTTCCTGCGTCTGCGACACGCCCCACACACTAGGCTGAGAGTGCTCTCCTGCCCCGAACCCCCTGATCCACCTGCATCCCCTGGAGGAACCTCGATGACCTACGTCATCTCGCAGCCCTGCGTCGACCTCAAGGACCGGGCCTGCGTCGACGAGTGCCCGGTCGACTGCATCTACGAGGGCAAGCGGATGCTCTACATCCACCCCGACGAGTGCGTCGACTGCGGTGCCTGCGAGCCGGTCTGCCCGGTCGAGGCCATCTTCTACGAGGACGACGTCCCGGAGGAGTGGAAGGACTACTACACCGCCAACGTCGGCTTCTTCGAGGAGCTCGGGTCCCCGGGCGGTGCGGCCAAGATGGGCGAGATCGACCACGACCACCCGATCGTCGCCGCGCTCGCGCCCCAAGAGCACGACGACTGACGGCTGAGGTGCGCGGCACCACGGCCGCCGCCGCGGGCTGGCACGCCGGGGTCGCCGCGGTCCGGCAGCGGGCGGCCGGCTCCGGCCTCCCCGTCGTCGACCTGTCGGTCGGCGCCCCGGTCGACCCGACCCCCGAGGTCGTGCGCCGCGCGCTGGTCGAGCACGCCGACTCCCCGGGCTACCCGCTCACGATCGGCGTGCCCGGGCTGCGCGAGGCCCACGTCGGGTGGCTCGCGCGCGTCCACGGCGTCACCGGGCTCGACCCCGCACAGACGTTGCCGACGGTCGGCTCCAAGGAGCTCATCGGCACCCTCCCGCTCCTCGCGCTCGACCCGACCCGGCCGGGACCGGTGGCGATCCCGGCCCTGGCCTACCCGACGTACGCCGTGGGCGCCCGGCTCGCCGGGCGCGAGGTCGTGGCCTACGACGACATCGACGACCTGCGCGCGCTGCCGGTCGCGCCGGCGCTGGTCTGGGTCAACTCGCCGGCCAACCCGACGGGCCGGGTCGTCGCGCCGGCCGACCTGGCCGCCCTCGTCTCCTGGAGCCGCGAGCACGGGACGCTGCTGGTCTCCGACGAGTGCTACCTCGACCTGGGCTGGGAGGTCGAGGCCGCCACGGTGCTCCACCCCGACCTCAACGGCGGCTCGACCGACGGCCTGCTCGCCGTGCACTCGCTGAGCAAGCGGTCCAACCTGGCGGGCTACCGCTGCGGGTTCGTCGCCGGTGACGCGGCGCTCGTGGGCGTCCTGACCGCCAAGCGTCGCGACCTCGGACTGATCCTCCCCGGGCCCCAGCAGGCCGCCGCCATCGCGGCGCTGGGCGACGAGGTGCACGTCGCCGAGCAGCGCGCCCGCTACGGCGCGCGTCGTGACGTGCTGCGGGCGGCGCTGACCTCCGCGGGGTTCCGGGTCGACCACAGCGAGGCCGGCCTCTACCTGTGGGCCACCCGTGACGAGCCGAGCCACGAGACGACCGGGTGGCTCGCCGACCGGGGCGTCGTCTCGGTCGACGGGCTGTCCTACGGACCCACCGGCGACCGGCACGTCCGGCTCGCGATCACCGCCACCGACGACGACGTCGCCCTGGCCGCTGAGAGGATCACCTCATGAGCCTGCTCCCGATGACCCTCTCGCTGGCCCACCCCAGCACCGACCCGCCGACGCTGATCGCCCGCGTCCGGGGTGCGTTGGGCTGGAGCGGCAGCGACTTCCTCGTCGGGCTGCAGGGCTACGACGAGCTGATGGCGACCCTCGACGTGGCCCACGACGTCGAGGGCCTGGTCCGCATCGGCGACCCGACCTCCCCGCCGCTGCGGCTGCTGCGCGCCCTCAACGCGCTCGACCCCGAGCTGCGGCTGGCCCGCGTCGCGACCGTCCCGTCGCCGTGGCGCTGGACCCGGCTCGGCGGCGGGGCCGGTGACGCCCAGGCCGTCGCGCTGCGCCAGCAGACCTACTCCGACGTCGTCGGCTCGATGGGTCGCGCGGGCGTCGCGTTCCGGGTGATGCCTGACGACACCACCACCGACGACCTGTTCGCGGCCGGGCAGGAGGCCGGGTCGGCCGTGGTCGACGTCGACGAGCTGCGCGGTGACGACGTGCTCATCATCGGCTTCCTCGAGCAGCAGCCGCCGATCACCTACGGCCTGCTCACCCGCGGCCACTCCACGGGCCACGGGGTCGACGCCGCCTGGCTGTCGATGACCCCCGAGCGCGAGTCGGCCGGCACCCTGATGGTCGCCCTCGAGCGGTTCAGCACCCTCGGCATCGACCTCGACTTCCTGCACAGCGACCCGCAGGGCCCCGGCCTGCACGACTTCCACGTCGGCTTCCGCGCCGACGCCGGCCGCATCGACGAGCTCCAGGCCGCGCTCGGCGCGGTCGGGTTCAGCAGCCGGGTGCTCGCGGCCTTCGCCCAGGAGCCGTGACCCGAGGTGACCGTCCGTTGAACGTCACCTACCTCGGTCCCTCGGGCACCTTCACCCACTAGGCCGTCGTGGCGCTGCGCCCCGACGCCGACGCGGTGCCCGTCGCCGACGCCGCGGAGGCGCTCAGCGCGGTCGAGTCGGGGCGGGCGTCGTACGCCGTGCTGCCGATCGACAACTCCGTCAACGGCGTCGTCGTGCCGACCCTCGACGGGCTGCTGTCCCGCCCCGGGCTGTCGATCGTCGACAGCGTGGTGCTGCCCATCTCGTTCGACGCCTGGACCCGCGACCCGTCGGTGACGCCACAGGTCGTGGTCAGTCACCCGCACGCCCTGGCCCAGTGCCGCCGCTGGATCGAGGCGCAGGGGCTGCCGACCCGCGAGGCGTCGTCGACCGCCGCGGCCTGCCGTGACCTGGCTCCCGGTGAGATCGGCGTCGGCCCGCGCATCTGCGGACGGCTCTACGACCTGCACCCCGTGGCCGAGGCGGTCGAGGACAACGCGTCGGCCTACACCCAGTTCGCACTGGTCTCGGCCAGCCGGCTGCCGGTGCGCGCCGACGGTGACGACGGGCTGCTGGTCAGCCTCTTCCCCGACGCCAACGTGCCCGGCATCCTGCGCCGGCTCCTCGGCGTGCTCGAGGACCGCGGCGTCAACATGACCAACCTGGTCACCCGGCCGGTGCCCGCGACTCCTGGCATCTTCGTCTTCCTGCTGT
>CALRVO020000520.1:0-3393 GCA_943371595.1 Sphingomonas paucimobilis | reverse complement strand
CCTGGGTCGTCATGGCACCGATCATGGCGTACGCCGGTGGGTGGCGTCGCCAGGGCCCGTCACGGGGACCGGCAGGGCGGGTGGCAGGGTGAGGGGGTGCTGGAGATCGACCGGGAGGGGCTGCTCGCCGCGTCGCAGGACCCGATGGTCCACCACCACCTCGACCTGTCGCTGGTGCACCGTGCGTGGGTCGACGGCCCGGCGACGGTGGTCGCCCACGCGGTCACCTGGCCCGACGCCCCGCCGGGCGCCACCGCGATGCTGTGCCTGGGCCCGCCCGAGGCGCTCGACCCGCTGGTGGCGCGGGTCGCGGCCGTCGAGCCGCCGCCGTGGCGCCTCGTGGTCGAGACGACGTCGCTGGACGCCCTGCCGGCGCCCTGGCGACCCACCGAGCCGACCCGGTGGCACTGGATGACCACGCGCACCCTCCGCCCGCCCACGAGGTCCACGGGGTCCCGCGAGGTCGCGGTCGAGGAGGCCCCGCCCGACGAGGTCGACGCCGTGCTCGACGCGGCCAACCCGGGGTCCTTCGCCCGACCGGGGACCCCCGGGCTCGAGGCGTGGCTCGGCGCCCGGGCCCCCGACGGCCGGCTGGCCGCGGTCGGGGCACTGCTGCGCCAGGGCGACGGCACCGGTCACCTGCGCGGCATCACCACGCTCGCCGAGCACCGCGGCCGCGGTCTGGGGGCGGCGGTCACCACGGCCCTCACGACCCGGGCGCTGAGCATCGGCCCGGGCCTGGCGACGCTCGGCGTCTACACCGACAACACCGTCGCGGTCCGGCTCTACCGCCGGCTGGGCTACGAGGTGGTCCACACCTTCGCGGCCGGTCGCACGCCGGACCCGCCGCGGTGTGACGGACCTGACGCGCCGAGGGTCTAGTCTTCCGTCGTCGGGTTCGCGCTGGGTTGCGGAAGGTACTGCGTTGTTCTACTGGTTCCTCAAGCTGATCGCGCTCGGTCCGCTGCTCAAGCTGGTCTTCCGGCCCCAGACCGAGGGCGTCGAGCACGTGCCCGAGGACGGGCCCGCCATCCTGGCCTGCAACCACCTCTCCTACGCCGACTGGCTGTTCATGCCGCTGACCCTGCCGCGGCGGGTGACGTTCGTGGCCAAGGCCGAGTACTTCACGACCCCCGGCCTCAAGGGCTGGCTGCAGAAGCAGTTCTTCTCCGGCTCCGGCCAGGTCCCGATCGACCGGTCCGGCGCCGACGCCGCCGCCGGCGCGCTGATGTCGGCCAAGAAGGTGCTCGGCGCGGGCGGCCTGTTCGGCATCTACCCCGAGGGCACCCGCTCCCACGACGGCCGCCTCTACCGCGGCAAGACCGGGGTGGCCCGCCTGGCCCTCGAGACCGGCGTACCCGTCGTGCCGTGCGCGGTGATCGGCACCGACGTGGTGGCGCCCCCGGGCAAGAAGTTCGGCTCGATCACGCGGCCGATGGTGCGCTTCGGCAAGCCGCTCGACTTCTCGCGCTACGAGGGCATGGAGAACGACCGCTACATCCTGCGCTCGATCACCGACGAGATCATGTACGAGATCATGCGGCTCTCCGGCCAGGAGTACGTCGACAAGTACGCCACGGTGGCCAAGAAGGAAGACTCCAAGAAGGCCGAGATCGAGGCCAAGGCCAAGGCCGCCGCCGAGCAGAAGAAGGCGTCCTGAGCCGCTACGGCGCCCACGGGGTCCGCGCGGCGGTCGCCGTCGAGGACCGGCTGTTCCGGGCCCTCGCGGTGCTGCGGGTCATCACCCTGCTCAACGCGATCGCGATCAACGTCGTCAAGCGCGACGACCTGGTCCACCCCTGGGGCGGGGTCGCGATCCTCGCCGGCATGGTGGCCTGGACCGGGTTCGTCACCTGGGCCTACACCGACGCCGTACGCCGCTCGGTCCCGATGCTGCTGGCCGACGCGGGCGTCGCGCTGGCGGCGCTCGCGCTGACCCCGGTGGTCAAGGGCGCCGACTTCGACGGCACCGTCCCCGGCTTCTGGGTGATGGCCGCGCTGCTCGCCTGGGCGGTGCGCTTCCGCCAGTGGGGCGGGCTCGGGGCGGCGGTCGTCATCGTGGCCGCCGACCTGTGGCTGCGCGCCGACATCAGCCAGACCAACATCGGCAACGCCTACCTGCTGCTCATCGGCGGCCCGATCGTCGGGTTCCTGTGCGGGTCGCTGCAGGAGATGGCCGTGCAGCGCGACCTCGCCCAGCAGTCGGCGGCGGCCGCCGCCGAACGGGCCCGGCTGGCCCGCGTCGTCCACGACGGGGTGCTGCAGGTGCTCGCCCTGGTGCAGCGCCGCGGCGCCGAGCTCGGGGGTGACGCGGCCGAGCTCGGCCGGCTCGCCGGTGAGCAGGAGAAGCGGCTGCGCACCCTCATCCGCTCCCAGGACGCGCTGCGCGACCAGGTCGACAGCGGCGTCGTCGACCTCGCCGACGCCCTGGCCCGGCTGCGCGACCGCCCGCACGTCGACGTCGCGGTGCCCGGCGGCCCGGTCGACCTGCCCGCGCACACCGCCACCGAGGTGGTCGCCGTCGTCGAGGCCTGTCTCGACAACGTCGCGCGCCACGTCGGCGAGGACGCCCCCGCCTGGGTGCTGCTCGAGGCGTTCGGCGACCACGTCGAGGTGTCGGTGCGCGACGACGGCCCCGGGATCCCCGAGGGCCGGCTCGCCGAGGCCCGCGCCCAGGGGCGGCTCGGGGTGCTGGAGTCGATCCAGGGCCGCGTGCGCGACCTCGGCGGCACCGCCGAGCTCACCACCGGCTCCTTCGGCACCGAGTGGGAGATCTCGGTGCCCCGGTCGGGCGCGCCGGACCGGGTGGCCAGGTCGGACCGGATGAGCCGCTCGTGACCATCCACGCCGGCCATCCCTTCGCCACCGACGACGACCCCGTACGCCGCCTGCGCGGCCGGCTCGGCGGCGCGGTGACGCTGTGGACCGCGGGGGAGGGCGACCAGCCCCGCGGGTGGGCCGGGCTGACGGTCTCCTCGGTGCTGCTCGCCCACGGCGAGCCCCCGCGGCTGCTGGCCCTCGTCGATCCCGACTCCGACCTCGCCGACGTCGTCGAGCGCACCGGCCGGGCGGTCTTCCACCTGCTGTCGTGGCGCCACCGCGACCTGGCCGACGCGTTCGCGGGCGTGGCGCCCGCGCCCGGCGGCCCCTTCCGCACCGGCCCGTTCGCCCCGACCGCCCACGGCCCCCTGCTGGGCGACGCGGCGTCGTACGCCCCGGTGGAGGTGGAGTCGGCCGTCGAGGTCGGCTGGTCGCTCCTGCTGACCTGCACCGTCGACGTGGCGACGCTCGTGGTCGGCGACGACGACGAGCCGCTGCTGCACCGCCGCGGCCGCTACCGCACCGACCTCCCGGGATAGTCGTGGACCTTCTGCACCGACGCCACCTCGGTGC
>CALRVO020000519.1:0-3399 GCA_943371595.1 Sphingomonas paucimobilis | reverse complement strand
GACCAGTCGATCGACCCGCGTTGGGCCGAGCAGCTGTCGGAGCTCGGTGCGCGGACACTGTCGACCCGGGCCGGGTGGCTCTCGCGATGGCGGGAGCATCACGGCGGGAACGACCTGACCGTCGGGCAGGCCGTCGGCTCCGTCCTCGAGCTGTTGGGGAGACTGCCGGTGCTCGACGTGCTCATCCCGCCGCCGGGTAGCGCCTCGGCCTCTCGGGCACGCGGCATCCCGGTCGAGACGCCGGGTGACGACCCGGTGCTGCGACGGGTCCGCAAGCTGCTCGCCAAGGCCGAGTCGACGTCGTACGAGCACGAGGCCGAGAGCCTGACCGCCAAGGCCCACGAGCTGATGACCAAGCACGCCATCGACCAAGCGGTGCTCCACGGCCCCGAGCCGTCGGACGTGCCCTGCACGGTCCGGGTGCCGATCGACGCGCCCTACGTCGACGCCAAGTCGTTGCTCCTGCAGGTCATCGCCGAGGGGCAGCGCTGCCGGGCGGTCTTCCATCCTCGGCTCGACCTGAGCTCGGTGATCGGCCACGCCGGCGACCTCCGCGCGGTGGAGCTGCTCTTCACCTCGTTGCTGGTGCAGGCGCAGCACGCCCTGACCGCCCACGCGGGTGGCACCGGCAGCCGGACCCGCACCCGGTCCTACCGGTCGGCGTTCTACGTCGCGTTCGCGCACCGCATCGCCGAGCGCCTGGCTTCGGTCACCGAGACGGTCCTCGCCGAGTCCGGGGACGGTGCCCACCTGCCCGTGCTCCAGGCCCGGGCCGTGGCGGTCGAGGCGGCGTTCGACGAGAGGTACGGCGAGTCGCTGACCAGCAACACCATCCGTGGCGGCTGGGACGCGCTCGGAGGCGCGCACGGGCGGCAGGCGGCCGACGCCGCGCGGTTCGGATCTGCGGCGATCACGCCGTGACCGTCGAGTGAGGTGCTACGAGGTGCTACATTCGGTGAGCGTGAAGGTCATCAGCCAGCGCGAGCTCCGCAACGACAACGCCGAGATCATGCGGGGCGTCGAGGCGGGCGAGACCTACACGGTCACGCGGCGAGGTGTCCCGGTCGCGCTCGTCACGCCCTACCGGCCCGAGCCCGACCTCCGCTGCGACCGCCCGGCGACACACCGGACGACGTTCTCCGGACGCGTCCTGCCCGAGCCACCCGTCCCGACCGCTGAGGTCCTGGACGACCTGCGCGGCGAGCGGTGACTCGCTGGTACGTCGACACGTCGGCGGCCCTCAAGCTGGTGGTGCGCGAGGCGGAGACCGAGGCACTGGCCTCGCTGATCGACGCCGAGGAGCCCGATCTCGTCGCCTGCTGGCTACTCGACACCGAGATGCGGCGCGCGGCTCACCGCATCGAGCCGCTCTCGCAGGCAGCGGTCTCCGACTTCCTCGGCAACGTCGACCTCTACGACGTGCCGGCCTCCTTGTTCAGAGAGGCGGGCGTGCTGCCCGGGGCGGACCTGCGGTCGCTCGACGCCCTCCACCTCGCGGCTGCCGTGAGGCTCGGGGTCGACCGGCTGCTCACCTACGACGCGCGGATGACGGCGGCCGCGCGTGTGCCCGGGATCAGCGTCCTGACGCCGACCTGAGCGGCGCGCACACCTAGACCACGGGCTTATCCACAGATCGCGAATCCCCACTACCGCAGGGGTTCTGAGTAGCGCAGGCTGCTCGCATGTCTCGGAACAGGAAGTCACCCAGGTCCCCGTCCACCCGACCGTTCCGCTCGATCGCGAGCCAGATGACGGCCGATGACCTCCTCGCCGTGGAGGAGTGCGCGGCCGCCGAGCTGCGTGGCGACTGGGCGACGGCCTTCGAACGGCATCGCAGCATCCCGATGTACGCCGAGTCGCAGCACGGAGCCCACCTGCGGCTGATGGCCGACCTCGGCGACGACGCGCCCGAGTGGCTGCGCGCCCGCTTCCTCACCACCCTCGTACGCCGGTGGGAGGGTTACGGCCAGCCGCGGCGGGCCGGACGGGTGCTGCAGCAGGTCGTGCCCCTCGTCTACCCCCAGGGTGTCCCGTTCGAGGCGATCGGCTGCGCCCACGTCGAGCAGGTCTCGGCGTGGATCTTCGGGCGCGACTGGGTGGTGCGACAGGCCGACGCCTACGAGCTCGGTGGGCTGCAGGACCTCGTGCACCTGCCCACCGCGTCCGGCGCGGTGGCCACTGCGCCGCGGATCGCGCAGTGGGCGCAGGCCCCGATGGGTGGCTACCGCATCGTCGGCGCTGACGGTGCGGAGTTGGTGGTGGCCGACGCCGCGACGGGGGAGGAGTTCGCGCTCCTCGACCTCGGTCTCGCCCACCACCACGAGGTGGGCACGCACGTGCTCGGGCGCGTCGTGCCCACCTCGGACGCGCCGGGCCTGCTGTTCGACTGGCGGCCGCTGCCGGTCGACGAGGAGACGGCGGTCGCGGTGGCGCGCGATCCCCAGCGCTGGTTGAAGATCCTCGGCGCCCGGGCCCACTGGGGCAAGCTCCCGGAGGCCTTCTCCCACCTGAGCGACACCTCCTTGACCGCCGACCTCCCGCGGCACGCGTGGGGTGCGCTGGTGGGCCACCCGGTCGACGGGCTCGAGCACATCCCGCGCACCCTGGCCGCCGACGCGCTCACCGCGGCGCTCACCCTGGACGCCGATGCCGTGCACCGGAAGCGACACCTGGTCGCGGAGCTGCTCCTCGACGAGGCGGTCGACGAGCGGACGGTGGCGCGGTTCGCGGCCCCGCGGCACCGGGTCGGGTGGGAGCGGCTGGCAGCCGCGGTGCCGTCGTACGCCCGGCGGTGGTGTGACGAGGCGCTGTGGCTCATCGACGCCGCCACGACCGACGAAGGGCTGGCGGGCTGATGTCGAACCGGAGGAAGCCCCGTCAGCAGCGACAGGCCGAGCGGCAGGCGCGTGCGTCGAACCAGCCGCACCCGACCGACGATCACCCGCTCGACGAGATGATGCCGTGGATCTGGGCGATGCAGGACGCCGACGAGGCGGAGCGCCGTGGCGACGCCACCACAGCGCTGACCGTGATCGACCGCCGGGCGCTCGACCCCGAGGGCAAGCCGTTCTGGCGGCCCGCACGGGTGTGCGGGTTGCGGCAGCTGGCCGAGCTGGCGCCCCACCTGCCCGCGTGGGTGTGGTCGCGGTGGATCCTGGCCCAGGCCCTGCAACACCTCGACGAGGTCGACCGCGGCGTCCGCGCTGAGCGGGCGTCGCAGGTCGCGATCGACCTGCACGATGGGTTGGCGTCGTTGTCGGGGCGAGACGACGTGGACAAGCGCGCCGGCGTCGCCGACTTCGACTGGCTCTATCGCCAGGTCCACCTCTACGAGCTGGGCGGGCTCGAGGCCTTCCTGCGCACCGCGGCGACGCCGGACCTGGTCGCGGGGGCCGACCG
>CALRVO020000518.1:0-3403 GCA_943371595.1 Sphingomonas paucimobilis | reverse complement strand
CCGGCACCGCGAGCTCGTGGTAGTCGACCTTGCGGGGCAGGAAGTTGCAGATCACGAAACGGTCGCCCTCGAAGACCTGGTGCACCGGCGGCGGCTGGTGGACCTTGCCGGTGATCGGCATGTAGTCGTCGATGTTGAACGTGTAGGGGTAGAGGCAGCCGTCCCACCCGACGACGTCGAACGGGTGGGTGGCGTAGGTCAGCCGGGTCCCGACGACGCCGTCGGACGTGCGGTGCTTGACCAGCACCTCGACCTCCTCGGCGTACGTCGCGTCGTCGACGAGGTGCACGTCGGCGGGGCCGTGCAGGTCGCGCTCGCAGTAGGGCGCGTGCTCGAGCAGCTGGCCGTAGCGCGAGAGGTAGCGCCTGGGCGGTGCGACGTGGCTGTTGGCCTCGATCGCGTAGAGCTGCGACGGCACGGCCGGGACCCAGCGGTGCGTGGTGGCGCGCGGCACGACGACGTAGTCGCCGGCGCGGTAGGGCAGCACGCCGAAGACCGTCTCGACGACGCCCGAGCCCGACTCGACGAAGACGCACTCGTCGCCGATCGCGTTGCGGTAGAGCGCGCTCGGCTCCGTGCCGGTGGTGACGTAGGCGATCCGCACGTCGCCGTTGCCGAGCACCAGGCGCCGGTCCTCGACGGCGTCGGTGCCGGTCTCGAGCTCGTGGAGCCGCAGGTGCCGGGGCTTGAGCGGGTGGTTGGGCACCCGCACCTGGTCGGTCAGCTCCCAGACCTCGGAGCCGACGATCGCCGAGGGCACGCCGCGGTGGTAGAGCAGCGAGGAGTCCGAGGAGAAGCCCTCCTCGCCCATCAGCTCCTCGTGGTAGAGCCGGCCCCGGGGGTCGCGGTGCTGGGTGTGCCGCGTGGGCGGGACCTCGCCGAGCGATCGGTAGTACGCCATGCCTGGGACACTAACGCGGTGGCGACCCGAGACTCCTCGACCGACCCCTGGCTCCGGTTCCTCGACGACGGCAGCCCCCTGCCCGACGGCCCGGTGACGCAGCGCTCGACGCCGGTCGTCGGCGACCGCGCGGTGCGCGACGACGAGCTGCCCCGCCTGGTCGGGTACGCCGGGGACCTGCGGGTGGTCCTGACCGGCGGTGCCGGCCAGGTGGCCGGCCCCGCGGCGTACTGCCGTCGCCAGGGGCTCGAGCTCAGCGCCCTCGACGTCACCCTGCGCGACCCCGACGACCCGGCCGGCAACGTCCGGCGCGTGGTGGCGGCGGTCGACGCGGCGCTGGCCGCGGGCGACCTGCTGGACGACACCGTCGTGCACGTGCGGGTCCCCGGCGCCCCCGGTGACCCGACACCGTCGTGGCTCGCGGCGGCCGACGTGCTCGCCGAGGCCGAGATGGTGCTGACGCTCCCGCTCGACGCCGGTGACCCCACGTCGTGGATCGACGCCGCGATGGACCGCGAGCTGCCGGTCTCGCTCGTCGGCGGCACCTGCGCGCAGGCCGTGGCCGCGGTGGCGACGGCGGCCCGGCTCTGGGGCGACCCGGGCGACCTCGCGCGGGGGCGGCGCTGGGTGCGCAGCTGGCTGACCACCGACGTCGAGGCCGCGCTCGACCACCTGCAGTCGCTGGGTGACTGACGTCGGGTGATTAGAGTCCCGCAGGTGACTGGCTTCGGGACCGACCACCTGCCCTACGGCATCTTCTCCGTCGACGGCGGCTCTCGTCGCGTAGGCGTGCGGCTCGGCGACGAGGTCCTCGACCTCGCGGCGCTGACCGACCGGCCCGAGCTCGCCGCGCCCAGCCTCAACCCGCTGATGGCGCTCGGCCCGCAGGTCTGGCGCGAGACCCGTGAGCACGTCGCCTACCTCGTCGACGCAGGCTCACCCACGGTGCCGCTGGCCGACGTGGTGCTGCACCTGCCGTTCGAGGTCGCCGACTACGTCGACTTCTACGCCTCCGAGCACCACGCGACCAACGTCGGTCGCATCATGCGCCCCGACGGCGACGCGTTGACCCCCAACTGGAAGCACCTGCCGATCGGCTACCACGGTCGCGCGGGCACCGTCGTGCCGTCGGGGACGCCGGTCGTGCGGCCCACCGGCCAGCGCCACGCCGACGACGTCGGCCCCAGCCGCCGCCTCGACCTCGAGGCCGAGCTCGGCTTCGTCGTCGGTACGCCGTCCCCGCTCGGCGAGCCCGTGGCCGCCACCGACCTCGCCGACCACGTGTTCGGGGTCGTCGGTCTCAACGACTGGTCGGCGCGCGACCTCCAGGCGTGGGAGTACGTCCCGCTCGGGCCGTTCCTCGCCAAGTCGTTCGCGACCACGATCAGCCACTGGGTGACCCCGCTCGCGGCCCTCGACGCCGCCTGGTGCGACCTCCCGGTCCAGGACCCGCGCCCCGCCGACTACCTCGGCCCCGACACCGCCCGGGGCCTCGACGTCGACGTCGAGGTCGAGCTGGCCGGCGAGGTGGTGGCGCGCCCGCCGTACTCCTCGCACTACTGGGGTCCGGCGCAGATGCTGGCCCACCTCACCGTCAACGGCGCCTCGCTGCGCACCGGTGACCTGTTCGCGTCGGGCACGATCAGCGGCCCACAGCCCGACCAGCGCGGCTCGCTGCTCGAGCTGTCGTGGGGCGGGCGCGAGCCGTTCGTCGCCGCCGGTCGCGAGCGGACCTTCCTCGAGGACGGCGACGAGGTCGTGCTGCGCTACTCCGCGCCCTCGACCTCCGGGGGCCGCCTCACCCTCGGCGAGGTCCGCGGCACGATCCACCCCGCCCGCTGACCGGCCCGCTGACCCGCTCGGTCAGACGGTGACCCGGTCGTGGGCGCCGTAGAGGTGGACCGGGAGGGCCTCGACGCCGTAGACGGCCGAGAGCTTGCGGAAGTCGAGGTCGGTCGACGGCGCGGTGACCCGCAGGTCGGGGAAGCGTCGGGCCAGGGCGCGCAGGGCGATCCGCAGCTCCATGCGGGCCAGCTCGGCGCCGACGCAGCGGTGCATGCCGTGGCCGAAGGCGAGGTGGCGGGTGGGCTCGCGGTGGGGGTCGAAGGTGTCGGGGTGGGCGCCGGCGAGCGCGGGGTCGCGGTTGGCGCCGAGCAGGGAGATGCCGACGGCGTCGCCGGCCCTGATCTGCTGCCCGCCGAGCTCGAGGTCGACCTTGGCGAAGCGCAGGAACGCGACCTGCACGACGGTGAGGTGGCGCAGCAGCTCCTCGACGACGCGGTCGACGTCGGCGGCGGCCGCGCCGTCCTCGCGCAGCACCTTCATGGCCTCGGGGTTCTCGGCGAGCAGGTACGCGCCCAGGGCGAGCATCGAGGCCGAGGTCTCGTAGCCGCCGAGGAAGACGCCGTCGGCGATGCCGCCGAGGGTGAGGTCGTCGAGGGCGTCGCCGTGCTCCTTGATCAGCGCGCCGATCAGCCCCTCACCGGGCTCGGCACGCTGCGC
>CALRVO020000517.1:0-3408 GCA_943371595.1 Sphingomonas paucimobilis | reverse complement strand
GTCGGCCAGGCCGTGCACCACCAGCGACGGCACCTGCAGCCCGCGCAGGCGAGGGGTGCGGTCGGGGGCGGTGAGGATGGCCGCCATCTGCCGGGTCAGGCCCGCCGCGGAGACACCGCGGTCGTAGGTCTCGCCGGCCCGCTGCTCGGCCTCGGCCTTGGGCATGGGCCAGGCGGGTGAGCCGATCAGGCGCCAGGTGACGACGCTGGAGCGGATGTAGCCCTCGCGCCCGGGGCTGCCCGCGAGCAGGTTGCGGAACAGCACGGGGTGCTGCCACCCGACCGTACGGCGACCGGTGGTCGACATGATGCTGGCCATCGACCGGACCCGGCCCGGCTGCAGCAGCGCCATCGCCTGCACGATCATGCCGCCCATCGACGCCCCGACGACGTGGGCCGACTCGAGACCGAGGTGGTCGAGCAGGCCGAACGCGTCGCGGGCCATGTCGTCGAGGGAGTACGGCGCCCGCACCGGCAGTCCGGTGAACGCGCGCAGCAGCGTCGGTCGGGTCACGCGCCCCTTGCCGCGACTCGAGCGCCCGGCGTCGCGGTTGTCGAAGCGCACGACGTAGAACCCCTGGCGGGCCAGCATCTCGCAGAGCTCGACGTCCCACCAGGTCATCGGTGCGCCGAGCCCCATCACCAGCAGCACCGGCTCGTCGGTGGCCTCGCCGAACGTCTGGTAGCACAGCTCGATGTCGGCGGACACCGGGGCGAAGAGCTCGTCGGAGGCCGTGACCGGGTGGAGTCGGGTCGGCATGGCCCCAGTCAAGCACGGTGCGGGGCACCCCATCGCAGCGGTCGCGGGGGCCCGCCAGGGCACAAAGTCCCGACGATCGGGGCCGATGTGCTGCGGACACCGGTCGCCGACCCCTACCGTCGGGGGTATGGATGACAGCCCCCTGGGATCTTTCCTGCTCCCCGCAGGCTTCGAGCGGCCCCACGTGGCCGCGGTCCTGCGCGAGGGCAGCGTGGTGACCGAGGCGGGCCGCTACGTGACCCGCGCACGCGAGGACCGACGCTCGCGCCGGGCCCGCTCCTACACCGGTCGCTCGGTCGAGCGGGCCGTCGAGCCGGTCGTCCTGGTGCCCGGCTTCATGGCCGGTGACGGCACGCTGCGGCTGATGGCCCGCGCGTTGCGGGCCCGCGGGTTCCGCACCTACCGCTCCCACATCCACGCCAACGTCGGCTGCACCCTCAACGCCGCCGCCCAGCTCGAGGCGCGGCTCGAGGCGATCTCAGTGCGCCGTGGCACCCGCGTGCAGATCGTGGGGCACAGCCTCGGCGGCATGCTCGCCCGCGGGATCGCCGTACGCCGCCCCGACCTGGTCTCGGGCATCGTCACCCTCGGCAGCCCCATGCTCGCTCCCGGCGCCCACCACCTCGCCCTCTCGTGGGGCGTCGACGCGCTGGTGCGGCTGAGCAGGGCCGGCGTGCCCGGGCTGATGTCGGAGGAGTGTGTCGCCGGCAGCTGCGCGCGCCAGAGCTTCGACGAGAGCCGGACGCCGGTGTCACCGACGGTGGGCTTCACCGCCGTCTACTCCAAGCGCGACGGCATCGTCGACTGGCGCGCCTGCATCGACCCGCTCGCCGTCCCGGTCGAGGTCACGGCGTCCCACGTCGGCATGGCCCTCGACCCGCGCGTCATCGACCACGTGGCCGCCGCCCTGCGCCGCCAGATCGACACCGCCCAGCTCAACCTCAAGTCCGCCTGACGCCGAGTCGGCGCACATGTGCGCCGACTCGACGTGGTCCCGGGGTCAGGACCCGCCGAAGTCGATGGCGGCGAAGGGGCGGAGCTTCTCGAGGCGGTGCTCGGAGGTGATCCGGCGGATCGTGCCGGAGCGCGAGCGCATGACCAGGGAGTCGGTGGTGGCGCCGCCGGCGCGGTAGCGGACGCCCTTCATCAGCTCGCCGTCGGTGATGCCGGTGGCGACGAAGAAGCAGTCGTCGCCGGTGACCAGGTCGTCGGTCGACAGCACCGCGTCGGGTCCGATCTCGAGGCCGGCCGCGGCGGCCCGCTCGTGCTCGGCGTCGTCCTGGGGGACCAGGCGGCCCTGGATGATGCCGCCGGTGCACTTCATCGCGCAGGCCGCGATGATGCCCTCGGGGGTGCCGCCGGTGCCGAGGAGCAGGTCGATGCCGGTCTCGGGGCGGGCGGCCATGATCGCGCCGGCCACGTCGCCGTCGGTGATGAACTTGATCATCGCCCCGGTCGCGCGGATCTCGTCGACCAGGCCCTGGTGGCGCGGGCGGTCGAGCAGGACGACGGTGACGTCGGAGGGCTTGGAGCCCTTGGCCTTGGCGACCTGGTGGATGTTCTCGGCGACGGGGTAGCGCAGGTCGACGACGTCGGCGGCCTCGGGGCCGGTGACGAGCTTCTCCATGTAGAACACCGCCGAGGGGTCGTACATCGAGCCGCGCGGGGCGACCGCGAGCACCGAGACGGCGTTGGTCATGCCCTTGGCGGTCAGGGTGGTGCCGTCGATCGGGTCGACGGCGACGTCGCACTCGGGGCCGGTGCCGTCACCGACCTCCTCGCCGTTGTAGAGCATGGGGGCGTTGTCCTTCTCGCCCTCGCCGATGACCACGGTGCCGCGCATGCCGATGCTCGAGATCATGATGCGCATCGCGTTGACGGCGACCCCGTCGGCACCGTTCTTGTCGCCGCGGCCGACCCAGCGGCCGGCCGCCATGGCGGCCGCCTCGGTGACCCGGACGAGCTCGAGGGCCAGGTTGCGGTCGGGCGAGCTGGGGGCGACTTCGAACTGCGGCGTCAGGGGGGTCTGGCTCATGCCCGGATGCTATCGGCCCGCGGACGGCCCGGGCTCACGCCACGAGGTGGAGGGCGGTGACGGCCGCGACGAGGCTCACCGGCGTCAGCAGCAGCGACACCCGGTGGAACTCGGCGAGCGAGGTGGTGCGGGCGTCGAGACCCGCGCCGCCGGCGCCGCGGAGCGTACGCCGCCACAGCAGGTTGGCCAGCGACCCCGACAGGGTGAGCCCCGAGCCGACGTTGAGCCCGATCAGGGCGGCGAGCACCGCGACGTCGCCGAGCGGCGCCACGAGGGGCACGAGCAGCAGAGTGGCCGAGAGGTTGGTCAGCGCGTTGGCCAGGACCGTCGCCAGCACCGCGATCGCCAGCAGGGCGACGTACGACGTGGTGGTGGGGACCAGGTCGCCCACGGCCTCGCCGAGGAAGCCGTCGGAGATCGCCGCGACCACGACACCGAGCGCCAGCACGAGCAGGGCGAACTCCGGGTGGGCGGCCGCGGCGGCCTCGCCGAGCCCGAGGAGCCCTCGCGCGCGGGCCCACCCGACCAGCACCACGGCCGCGGCGGCGGCGACCCAGACGGGGTCGATGCCGAACGGCGAGGTGACCGCGAACCCGACGAGCATCAGCGCCACC
>CALRVO020000516.1:0-3409 GCA_943371595.1 Sphingomonas paucimobilis | reverse complement strand
ACCATCTCCCACAGGTGGGTCATCCACCGCAGCGGCCGGCCGGTCACGAACACGACGGGAACCCCGGCGTCCTCGACCGCGGCCAGCACCCGCCGGGTCGCGCCCGACACGGTCCCGTCGGAGCGCAGCAGGGTGCCGTCGAGGTCGGTCGCGACGACGCGGGTCACCGGTCGGCCGCCGGCAGCGGACGGGCCATCACCAGCAGGCCCTCGTCGTCGCTGCCCCGCAGGTCGGTGAAGCCGGCCTTGGCCAGCACCCGCACGCTGGCCCGGTTGGTGGGCTCGGTGCGCGCCCGGACCCGTACGCCGACCCGGTCGGTCTGGGCGAGCACGCCGCGCAGCGCCTCGGTCGCGAGCCCCCGGCCCCGGACCGCGGCGACCAGGCCGTAGCCCACCTCGACCTCGGGGACCTCACCGGCGCCACCCTCCTCGGGAGGTCCGAAGAAGCCGATCGACCCGACGGCGAGCGCGCCGAGCACGACGTGGCGCGGACCCCAGGGGCTCAGCTCGCGCATCATCGACACGGCGTCCTGGTCGTCCTGGCGCGGGTAGTCGGGGTGCCACCGGTCCTGCCGGCGTCCGGAGCGCATGTCGTCGGCGTCGGCCGGCGTGACGAGGATCAGGCGGAGCCGCTCGGTCTGCCAGGGCCCCGGCGGGACGTCGTCGGTCACGGGAACCAGCGGCCGATCTCGACCGCCGCCCCGTCGTCGTAGACGCTGTCGGTGACGGCGTCGGCCACCGCACGGACCGGTTCGATCGCCTGGCCCATCGCGACGCCCCGCCCGGCCCACTGGAGCATCTCGATGTCGTTGCGCCCGTCGCCGATCGCCAGGACGTCGGCCGCGGTCAGGCCCAGCTGGTCGCACACGTGCTGCAGGCCGGAGGCCTTGGAGACCCCGACCGGGGTGAGGTCGAGCCAGGCGGTCCAGCCGACGACGTAGTCGGTGCCATGCAGGCCGAGCCCGGCGGCCAGGGCGACGAAGTCGTCGGCGGTGGCCTCGGGGTCGCGGATGATGACACGACTGACCGGACCGCGCACCAGGTCGTCGACCTCGGTGGGGATCATCTCGCCGGTCAGCTCCCCGTCGGGGAACGGCGTCGTCACGCGGTAGCCGCGGCCGCGCTCCTCGATCGCGACCCGGGCGGTCGGGCGCTGCTCGAGGATCGCCCGGACGGCGGGGCCGGCGTCGAAGGTCTCCTCGACGACCACGTCGATCTCCCCGCCGGGCACGTAGCGCAGCACGACCGCGCCGTTGCTCGCCACGATCCAGAGCCGGTCGTCGTCACCCTGCTCGTCGAGGCCGCGCAGCTGGAGCAGGTCGGCGATGCCGGTCATGCCGTGCGGCGAGCGGCCGCTGGCCAGGACGACGTGGGCACCCGCGTCGAGGGCCCGCTGCACGGCGGCGTGCACGGCCGGCGAGACCTCCTCGTGCGTCGTACCGCCACCCTCGACCCACTTGAGCAGGGTGCCGTCGATGTCGAGGGCGACCAGGCGCGGGGTCCACCCGGTCAGGTCGGCGGGGCCGCTCACGAGAGCGGCTTCAGGACCTCGAGGCCGCCCAGGTAGGGCTGCAGCGCCTGGGGCACCCGGACCGACCCGTCGGCCAGCTGGTGGGTCTCGAGCAGCGCGATGATCGGCCGGTTGGTCGAGCACAGCGTGCCGTTGAGGGTGGCCACCGGCACGGTGTCGCCCTCGCCGCGGGTGCGGATGTCGAGGCGGCGGCTCTGGAAGTCGGTGCAGTTGGACGTCGAGGTCAGCTCGCGGAAGCGCTCCTGCGAGGCGATCCACGCCTCGCAGTCGAACTTGCGCTGGGCCGACAGGCCGAGGTCACCGGCCGCGACGTCGATCACGCGGTAGTGGAGCTCGAGCTTGTCCATGAACTCCTTCTCCCACGCGAGCAGCCGCTGGTGCTCGGCGTACGACTCCTCGACGGTGGTGTAGACGAACATCTC
Organism: Sphingomonas paucimobilis; assembly: GCA_943371595.1. Classification (GTDB taxonomy): domain Bacteria; phylum Actinomycetota; class Actinomycetes; order Propionibacteriales; family Nocardioidaceae; genus Nocardioides. The sequence continues at coordinate 1,457 of CALRVO020000516.1, read as the reverse complement.
GACCTTGTCGAACCAGTGCACCCGGAAGATGCCGCGGGTGTCCTTGCCGTGCGAGCCGGCCTCCTTGCGGAAGCAGGGGCTGTAGGCGGCGTAGCGCAGCGGCAGCGCCGCGGCGTCGAGGATCTCGTCGGAGTGGAAGGCCGCCATCGGCACCTCGGAGGTGCCGACGAGGTAGAGGTCCTGGCCCTCGATGCGGTAGACGTCGTCGGCGGCCTGGCCGAGGAACCCGGTGCCCTCCATCGCCCGCGGCTTGACCAGCGACGGCGGGACGACCTCGATGAAGCCGTTGTCGGCCGCGAGGTCCATCGCCATGTTGACCAGGGCACGGTGCAGCCGGGCGCCGATGCCGGTGAAGAAGTAGAACCGCGAGCCCGAGACCTTGGCGCCGCGCTCGAGGTCGATGGCGCCGAGCAGCTGGCCGAGCTCGACGTGGTCGCGCGGCTCGAAGTCGAACTCGGGACGGGTGCCGACGGTCTCGAGCACGACGTAGTCGTCCTCACCGCCGGCGGGCGCCTCGTCGGCGGCCGGGTTGGGGATGGAGCGGATCGCGTCGTCCCACGCCTGCTCGGCGGCGACGCGGGCGGCCTCGGCCTCCTTGACCTCGGCCGAGAGCGTCTTGGTCTGCGCGAGCAGCGCCTGCTTCTCCTCACCGGTGGCCTTCGGGATGAGGGCGCCGAGCTGCTTCTGCTCGGCCCGCTTGGTCTCGTACGCCGCGATCGCGGCCCGGCGCGCGGTGTCGGCCGAGAGCGCCGTGTCGACCACCCCGTCGGACAGGCCGCGCTTGGCCTGGGCGGCGCGCACGCGGTCGGGGTCGTCACGGAGCAGTCGGGCGTCGATCATGGTGTCGAGGCTATCCGGCAGGCCGGGGTCGGCTCACGTCAGTTGCGGTTCGCCATACTGGGTCGTTCCCTTCCCGGCCGCAAAGGACCCCCGCGTGCTCGACCGATCCCGCACGACCCGGCTGGGCCTCGGCCTCGCGTGCCTGGTCCTCTTCGGCCTGATCGCGGTCTCGGTCCAGCAGGGCTGGGGCTGGCTGGCCGACCTCGACAACCGGGGCCGCTCGGCCCGTACGTGGGCCGTCGACGACCGCGGCCTGCGCCACGTGCTGCTCGTCGTCGAGGACCTCTTCGGCACCATCGGCATGACCGTCTACACGTGCGTGCTCGTGGTCGCGCTGTGGCTCAAGAACCACCGCCGGGCCGCGGTCTACGTCGCCGGGGTGATGATCGCGACCTCGCTGCTCACCACCGGCTCCAAGCTGCTCTTCGGCCGCGCCCGACCCGCCTGGCAGGACCTGACCGGGCTGCTCGACAGCAAGTCGTTCCCGTCGGGCCACGCCTCGTCCACGGCCGCGTTCGCGGGCGTGGTGGTCGTGCTCTCGGTGATGCTCGTACGACGGGGCACGATCCGCCGGCTGCTGTCGGTCGCGGCGGTGCTGCTGGCCGTGGTCGTGTCGC
>CALRVO020000515.1:0-3409 GCA_943371595.1 Sphingomonas paucimobilis | reverse complement strand
GCCGCGCGCGGCGGCTGCCCGGTGGCGGCGAGCGCGCCCCGCAGCACGTCGTAGCCGCCCTCGGGGTGGTCGAGGGTCAGCGAGGTGCGCGGCAGGGGCGCGGCGGCCGCCAGCAACGCCTCGAGGGCCGCCAGGTCGGCCGCGGGGGGCACCTCGGGCACGTGGGTGCCGGCCTCGGGGTGGACCTCCTCGAGCAGGCCGAGGTCGGCGAGGGTGTCGAAGTCCTCGCGCGTCGTCAGGTCGTAGACCCGCCGCAGGTAGCGGGCGCGCACCTCGTCGCTGACGTCCATGCTCGACAGCGTGCGCAGCGCGTTGACGACGGGGATCCGGCTGCTGCGGTAGACCGCCCGCGAGCCGGAGCCGGCCAGGGTCATGAACTTGCGCACGAACTCGTCGGCCGTGGCGGAGTCGTAGTGCAGGACCGCCAGGCCGTCGACCGCCGTGGTCGTGGCGTAGCCGCCGCGGCCGTTCTTGACGACGTGGAGCCCGAGCCGGTGGTCGTTGCGCAGCCGAACGCCGACCTTGCCGCGCACGTGGCCGTGGAAGTAGGCCTTGTTGTCAGGCTTGTCGACCAGGCCGAGCACCGAGAGCAGCACGAGCTCGCGGCGCTGGAGGAGCCGCTTGAAGTGGGTGACCTCACCGTCGGGCCACGCGTCGCGGGAGACGGCCTCGAGCGGCGCCATCCGGAAGGTGTTGCGCTCGGGCGGGAGGGCGGCGACGACGTCGCGGTCGAGGAGCGCCACCTCGTCACCGTCGATGTGCACCAGCCACTCGGCCCAGTCGAACGGCGCCAGCAGCACCCGGGCCAGGTTTGCGTTGCTGCGCTGGCGGACGTTGAGGTCGTCGGGACGCGTCGGCCACCAGTCACCGCCGGTGCGCACGTGGGTGACCGCCGGGTGGGCGTCGAGGACGGCCTCGGCCTCGGCGCCGGTGTCCTCGGTGAAGACCACCAGGTGGTCGAGTCCGTTGGCCAGGTTGCGCGTCACGAAGCGCTGCACGTTGACCGCAGAGTCCTTGATGGTGCTGACCGCCACGATCATGGGCGCGATCCTCGCACGGTCCGGGGCCGTGGCCGGTCAGGCCCCCGCGGCGCGTCCGCGGGCCCGTCGTACGGCGGCCAGCGCGGCGTCCGCGGCGTCGAGGGCCTCGGGCAGGACCACGTCGGGGTCGGTCCAGTCCGCCGGGTCGAGCGGGGTGGTCGTCAGGTCGGTGAGGTCGCCGACGACGTTGACCCCGGCCGAGCGCACCCAGGCGACCCACCGCTCGGTCAGGTCGCGGACCCACGGCTCGTGGCGCGGGTCGAGCCGCACCTTGTCTCGAGGGCCGGCCGCGCTGCGCGGGGAGAGCCCGCGGCCGACGACCACGTCACGCACCGCCCGGTGCAGCGGACCGCCCCGCCGCGCCGCGCCACCCAGCTGCTCGTGCAGGGCACGGAGGAACTGCGCCTCGGGCAGGCCGACGGAGTCGTTGGTGCGGGCCGCCTCGACCGGGGCCCAGGCCGAGTCGATCCCGGCCACCGCGAGGAAGCGGGTCCACAGCAGCGTGCGGTCACCGCCCTCGGGAGGCAGGGTGACCAGGTGGACCCGCGCGGGGTCGCCGACCGCCGCGGACCACCGGCCCAGGACCGTGTCGATCTCGAAGCCGCGCAGCACCTTGAGCCGGCCGTCGCGGGCCCGCTCGAGGAAGTCGGCGAACGGCTCCGACCCGCCGTGCTTGAGGTTCTCCAACCACGCCGACACCAGCGCCCGCCCGAGGTCGCGCGCGGTGTAGACGACGTGCACCTCGCCCGAGCCGTCACCGCCGAGCTCACGCACCGCGCGCGCGGCGGCCTCGTCGTCGGCCCTCACGAACGCCTCGTCGCTGATCCAGGTCGTGCCGGGGTGGGCCCGGGTGAGCTCGACGAGGCGGTCCCACCGACCGTCGGTGTAAGCACGGCCGCGGTGCAACCGGACGCCGGTCAGGTCGAGGGCCGCGCGGAACATCAGCGTGGCCGGTCCCTCTCCCGGCGCACCCTGGGGCACCAGCACACCGTGGGACAGCAGGGTGTCGTGGTTGCGCTGCATCCGGCTCTGGACGTAGGTCGTGCCTGACTTGGGTGCGCCCACGTGCAGCACCACCCGGGGCGCGGCCGTCACGCCGGCACCCAGTCGACCGGGAGCCCGTGGCCGCGCGACCGCGCCAGGAAGCGCGTCGCCCCGCCCGGCCAGGTCCGCAGGACCAACCAGAACTCGTGCTCCTCGTCGGGCGTACGCCGACGGGGCTCGAGGGACAGGTGGGCGAAGGGAGCCTGCGCCGTGGCGGCGGCGCCGAGCCGGTCGAGCCGGGCCAGGACCTGCTCCTGCTCGTCGCGGTCGAGGTACTGCCACATCACGCTGTGCCACAGCACGGTCACCGACCCGTCGGCCAGCCCCAGCTCGTCGACCAGGGCCCGCGCCCCCTCGGCCCGCACCGTCACCGGTGTCTGCTCGGCCACCCGCAGCGCGCCGCGCAGGCGCTCGTGCCGGGCCGCCATGTCGGGCCAGACGTAGGCCGTCAGCGCGAGCCGCCCCGCGGTCGTGGCGACGTCGACCGGCCGGAGGTCGCTCCCGGTGCGCTCGACCACCCGGGGCCACGCGGCACCGGGGTCGGTCCAGGGGCCCGGACCCGTCCAGGCGCCGTCGAGCCGCACCGGTGACGCCTCGTCACCGTGCCAGCGACCACCGTCGTCGCCGTAGCCGAAGCGGTCGGCGAGCAGGTTGAGCCCGGCCGAGGAGCCGATCTCGACCAGCCGGACCGGCAACGTGGTGTCGCGCCCGATCTCGAGCAGACCGGCCGTCAGCGCGGCCGAGCGGCCGACCTCGTTGGTCTGCGGCGGGCGGTCGAGCCACTCGCGCACGACGTCGGGCTCGTCGGCGATCAGTGCGACGAAGGCCGCCCAGCAGCCCTCGGGCTCCCAGGTGCCCCCCACGCTCGGGTAGTACGCCGCCAACGCACCGGCCCGACGCTCGAGCACCAAGCGGTGCACCGAGCCCGCCAGCCGCAGCGCCAGGCCCGACGGTCCCGCCGCGTCCTCGTGCCCGGCCAGCACGCGGGCGAACGGCGCGGCGGCCTCGCCGCCCGCCGCGAGGGCCCCCGCCACGCGACCCAGCAGGTCGGCGTACATCGGGGAGCCGAGGGCGGCGCAGGCCTGCGCCTGGGCTCGGAAGGCGGCCTCCAGGTCCATGGGGCCACCCTGCCAGCCGGGCCGCGCCGACCACACGTCGGTCGAGGAGGTTCCGCCCGAGCCGACCACACGGTGGTCGAGGAGGTTTCGCCCGAGCCGACCACACGTCGGTCGAGGAGGTTCCGCCCGAGCCGACCACACGGTGGTCGAGGAGGTTCCGCTAGGAACCGTCACGAGACCACACCACCGACGCGACAAGCCTTGTCG
>CALRVO020000514.1:0-3416 GCA_943371595.1 Sphingomonas paucimobilis | reverse complement strand
CGAGTCGGCGCACATGTGCGCCGACTCGGCGGGCAGGGTCGGACAGGATGGGGGTGTGAGTGCGAGCGTGCGACGTCCCTACCCGGCGCCCGTGGGGCGGACCGCGCGTCGCCTCGAGTGGCAGCACCTCCCGCCGGACCTGCGCCGGGTCATCGAGGGGCACCTCGGGGTCCCGGTCGCCGAGGCGGTGTCGCAGACCTCGGGCTTCACCCCCGGCTTCGCCTCCGTGCTCGTCGGCACCGACGGGTCGCGGCACTTCGTCAAGGCGGCCTCGGTCAAGGCGCAGCGGGTGTTCGCGGAGTCCTACCGCGAGGAGGCGCGCAAGCTCGCGGCCCTGCCCCACGGCGTACCGGCGCCGCGGCTGCGGTGGTCGCACGGGCTCGACGGCACCCGTGACTGGGTGGTGCTCGGCATCGAGCACGTCGAGGGTCGGGCGCCCACCCGCCCGTGGACCGACGCCGACCTCGCCACCTCCCTGGCGATGCTGGCCACCACCGCCGCGTCGCTGACCCCACCGCCGGCCGGGCTCGAGCTCGACACCTTCGCCTCCGAGCTCGCCGACTGGCCGGCCCACTGGGACTACGCCCGCTCCACCTTCGTGCTCCCCCACGGCGACGAGGCGGCCGCGCTCGCCGCGCGGTACGCCGAGGTCGTGGGCGGTGACACCGTCGTGCACACCGACGTGCGCGACGACAACATCCTGGTGCGGCCCGACGGCACCGCGATGCTGTGCGACTGGAACTGGCCCGTCACCGGCGCACCCTGGCTCGACTCCCTGCTGCTCCTCATCGGGCCCCGGGGCGACGGGCTCGACGTCGAGGCGGTGCTCGCCTCGCACCCGACGTTCGCGGACGTCGACGCGGAGGCCGTCGACATCGTGCTGGCGCTGGTGATCGGCTACTTCCTCAAGACCGGTGACGACCCGGTGCCGTCGTCGTCGCCCCACCTGCGCGACCACCAGCGCTGGCAGGCCGACGTGCTGTGGGACTGGCTGTGCGAGCGGCGGGGGTGGGAGACCGGTGAGCCGGATGAGTAGCGCGCCCCGGGCGGTCGGCACCCACCTGCCGTACGGCGCGACGCCGCCCGCCGTGCGGGCCTGGGTCGACGAGACGCTGGGCTCGCCGGTGGTCTCGGTCGCCGAACAGACCGGCGGCATGTCGCCGGGCTGCGTCACCCGGCTGGTCTGCGCCGACGGGACCCGCGCGTTCGTCAAGGCGGTCGGCGCCGAGCTCAACCCCGACACACCCGCGCTCTACCGGCGCGAGGTGCTGGCGCTGGGGCTGCTCGGGTCGCACCCCCTGTGGGCCGACCTGCTGGCGTCCTACGACGACGGTGCGTGGGTCGCGCTGCTCCTCGAGGACGTCGAGGGCCACCACCCCGACCTGGGCGACGACGCGACCATGGCGCGGTTGCTGGAGTCGACCGACGAGCTGGTCCGGGTCATGCACCAGCGGGTCCCCGACCCGCCTCGGCCACCCGGCGGGGACGGCCACCCGCTCTACCGGTCGGGGCTGACCGACCTGCGCGCCGTCTTCGAGGGGTGGACCGCCGGCCTCGACCACGCCGCCGAGGTACCGCGCGAGCTGATGCCCCGCTGGGTCGTCGAGCGGGCCGACGACCTGCGCGCAGGTCTGGTCGAGCTGGCCGCCGTCCCGATGGAGCGGCTGGTCCACTACGACATCCGCAACGACAACCTCCTGGTGCGGCCCAGCGGGGAGATCGTCTTCCTCGACTGGGGCGGCTGCGGCATCGGGCCGGACTGGCTCGACCCGATGCTCGCGCGGGTGGAGCGGATCCACCTACCGTGGTTCGACGAGTCCCTCGCGACCTCGCCGGCGCTGGCGCGGGCCGGCGACGACCTCGTCACCTCGTCGCTGGTCGGGGTGGGTGCCTTCCTGGCCTACCGGGCCCACACCGCGGTCGACGTCAACCTGCCGACGTTGGCGGCCTTCCGGCGTCAGGAGTCGGCGCGGTTCCTGGGGGCAGCGGCCCGACGGCTCGGGATCCGGGAGGAATTGGGCGCCGGAGGGTCCCACTGGTAACTTTGCTCGTCGCGTGTCAGGCCGCTCCGGCGTGCCCACGCTCCCAGACCAGTAGCACCTGACCAGCACGCTCACCCGCAGTCGGAAGGCACCCCGTGGCCAACATCAAGAGCCAGATCAAGCGCAACAAGCAGAACGAGAAGCGTCACGAGCGCAACAAGGCCGTCAAGACGCACCTCAAGACCGTGATCCGCAAGTTCCGCGAGGCCGCCGAGTCCGGCGACAAGGAGCAGGCCATCACGCTGGGCCGCGACGCCAACAAGGCCCTCGACAAGGCCGCCTCGAAGGGCGTCATCCACAAGAACCAGGCCGCCAACCGCAAGTCGGCGATCTCCAAGAAGGCTGCCTCGCTCTGAGCTGAGCGCCTTCCGCTCGACCCGTCACCCTGCGGTGGCGGGTCGTTCTGCGTCCGGCCCCGGGCCACGGCCGCGGCGCTCAGTCCCGCAGGGCCGCGACGGTCAGCACCAGCCGCTCGAGCGCGTACGCCGCGTCGCTGGCCGCGCCCTTGACGTCGGCGTCGGTCTGGGCGACCGCGCGGATCGCGCGAGCCAGGCCCGCGTCGGACCACGACTGGGCCTGTCCGCGGATCGTCTTGAGCTTCCACGGCGGCACCCCGACGGCCTTGGCCAGGTCGTTGTCACGCATGCCCCGGGTGGCCCCCTTGTAGCGGGCCAGGCCGCGGGCGCTGCCGGCGAACGCCGAGGTGATCAGCACCGCGGCCGTGCCGTTGTCGAGGGCCCAGCGCAGCTCCTCGAGGGCCTGCTCGCGCCGACCGGAGAACGCGTGGTCGGCGACGACGAAGGACTTGGCCTCGGCCCGGCCCCCGAAGTAGCGCGCCACCTTGTCGGCGGTGAGCTTGTCGCCCGGGAAGTCGTTGGTGAGCTGGTGGGCGGCCGCCGACAGCGAGCGCAGGTCCTGGCCGACGGCGTCGACGAGGGTGCGCGCGGCCTCGTTGTCGATGGTGGCGCCGTGGCGACGCACCTCGGAGGTCACGAACCCGGGGAACTCCGAGGCCTTGAGCTCCTCGGACTTGTGCTCGGTCACCGTCGCCAGCTTGCGCAGCTTGGTGAGGTGGCCCGAGCCCTTGGCACCGCCCCCGTGCACGAGCACCAGGCCGATGTCGTCGACCGGGTGGGCGGCGTAGTCGAGGAGGCCGGGCGCGGCGTCGTCGGTGAGGTGCTCGAGCGCGCGGACCACGACGAAACGGGTCGAGGAGAACAGCGACGGAGCGGTCAGCTCGCCGAGCGTCGCGGCGCTGAGGTCGGCGGCGGGGCTCTCGGCGACCTCGGCCTCGGGGTCGTGGGCCAGCACGACCTGGCGCGCGAGGTCGACCGTGCGCTGGTTGAGGAACTCCTCCTTGCCGGTGACCAGGAC
>CALRVO020000513.1:0-3416 GCA_943371595.1 Sphingomonas paucimobilis | reverse complement strand
GGCGCCGCAGACCGGCGCGACCGCCTGGGCTGTGCCGGCCGCCGGGGGCGCGCTGCGCGTCGTCGGCACCGGACGCGACGAGCCACGGTGCACGACGGGCATCACGACCGACGGGTCAAGAGCACTGCTCTCGGTCGTTGAGGGGCTGGCCGACCGGCTCGAGTGGGTCGACCTCACGACCGGGGAGCGGAGCCTCGCTGTGGACCTGCCCGGGCAGGCGATGAGCCCGTCCTTCGTCACCGCCACCGACGGGGCTGTCGTGCTCGCGCTGGTGCTCTTCGACGCGGGCCTGCCCGTGCGGGTGCTCGCCGGTCCGCCCGACGCGCTGCGCGACGTCGCCGACCACGGCGCCGGCCTGCCCGAGGTGGTGCTCGGCAGGCCCGAGGCGCTGTCGGCCACCGCGACCGACGGCACCCACCTCGACGCGGTCGTCATCCGCCCGGCGCCGGGCACCGCCGGCGACGGGCCGTGGCCGACCGCAGTGCTGGTCCACGGCGGTCCCTACGCCCGGGACACCCCGGAGGCCCACGTGCACCCGCTCGACTGGGGCCAGCTGCTCGCCACCCGCGGCTACGCCGTGGTGATGCCCAACTACCGCGGCAGCGCCGGCCGCGGCCGCGAGTTCGCCTCCGCCGTCCGCGGCGCGATGGGCAGCACCGAGTGGGACGACGTCCTCGCGGTGGTCGACGCCGCCGTCGCCGCAGGCATCGCCGACCCCGACCGACTCGGCATCGGCGGGTGGAGCCAGGGCGGCTTCCTCACCGCCTGGGCGGTCACCGCGACCGACCGGTTCAAGGTCGGCGTCATGGGCGCCGGCGTCAGCGACTGGGGGATGATGGCGGCCACCAGCGACCTGCCCGACTTCGAGGCGGCGCTCGGCGGCGGCCGGCCGTGGGACGGCCCCGGCCCCCACTACGCCGCGCTCGGGTCGCCAATCTCCTACGCTGCCCGCCGTCGTACGCCGCTGCTGATCCTGCACGGCGCCGACGACGCCCGCGTCCCGCACAGCCAGGCGGTCGCGTTCCACCGTGCGCTGGCCGGGCAGGACGCCCCCGTCGCGCTGGTCACCTACCCGCGCGAGCCGCACGCGATCCGCGAGACCCGGCACCAGGTCGACGTGCAGGAGCGGGTCGTCGAGTGGTTCGACCGCCACCTGAAGGAGGACGCGGGGGAGGGTGCGTGACCACCTACGTCGCCTTCCTGCGCGCGATCAAGCTCGGGAAGACGCGGTGGTTTCCCGAAGGAATCGATCGTCACGGCGACCGAGCGGGCCGGGTTCACCGGCGTCATGACCCACATCAACGCCGGCAACGTGCGCCTCGAGTCGAACGCGAGCAGGACGCCTGCGTCAACCTGTGAGGCCGGGTCGTCCGCGCCACGGTGGGTCCTGGCTCACCGTGGGGCGGACGACCCGCTCGCCGGGCCGCGTCCGACTCGCCCACGCCGTAAAGCGGTCGACCCGGGAGGCCGGACGACCACCGGGTCCCCGGCCCGTCCGGGTCAGTAGGAGTCGAAGGTGACGCTCGGCTCGCCGTCGACCAGGTCGACGGCGACCTCGAGGTAGTAGGTCTCGTCGGAGGACTCCTCGGTCCACTCCGGACGCCCGAAGCCGTAGGACTCGTCGTACTCGTAGGTCACGCTCGCCTCGCCGTCGACGGAGGTCTCGAAGGGGAACGTGCCGTCGAAGCCGTCCCAGTCGAGGGTCGGCGAGGACGTCGAGGTCCACCGGACGTCGCGGACGTCGTCGCCGTAGCCGTAGGCGCTCTGCGGGCAGTCGGCCGGGTCGAGCTCGGTGGCCGCCATGCAGCGCTCGACGAGGTCATCGACCTCGGCGGCGACGGCGTCCATCAGGGCGGGGGAGGCGGCCGGCGACTCGAGGTCGGCGTAGATCCCGTAGGGCTGGGCCGCGGGCACGGGGGTGCTGGCCTCGGGCAGCTCGAGCCACTCGCTCTCGCCGTAGGGGTTGAAGGAGTACGAGGCCGGATAGGCCCAGAAGTCGGTCCCGTAGCCGGACGTCGCCTCGACCTCGACCGCAACACCGTTGACGAGCAGCTCGGTGGTGTCCTCGGGCAGCGCGATCGCGACCTGGGAAGCCACGCCACCGTCGGCGACCTGCCAGTCGTCGAAGAAGAGGGCGCGCGTGCCGCTGGAGCGCAGGGTCAGCTCGACCTCGTCACCCCCCTCGGACTCGGCCAGTCCCTCCAGGGTCGCCGTGACGACCGTGGTGTCCCCGGTGGTGGTCACGTCGGTGATCTCGTAGCCGGTGGGGCGCTCGGCCCCCGCGGCGTAGACCTCGTCGGTGAGCAGGGCCGTCGACGCGGCGGCGTCGCCGAAGCTGGTGTCGTCGTCGATCGGCGCGAGCCGCACCGCCTCCTCGAGGTCGCCCTCGACGAGCGCGTCGAGGTAGTCCTCGGCCGTGGCCTCGGGGTCGTAGAGCGTCGTGCCGACGATGCTGTAGGCGACGGCCCCGACGACGGCCACCGCTGCCAGGGCCCCGACGCCCACCAGAGCGTGCCTGGCGCGGACCCGGTCGGTCGGTGACATCGGCACCCTGACGGTGGCCGGCACGGGCTCTGAGGTCGGGTGGGCGGGACCACGGGCGAGGCGCTCCCGGAGGGCGGGCGGCACGGCGCCGGCCAGCGATGGCGCGACGTAGCGGGAGAGGACCTCGACGAGCACGCCCCACACGGCGAGGAGGGGGATCAGCCAGTAGGCGAGATGGACGTAGACACCACCACCCACGTCGGCGTAGCCACCGGTCACGGCCATCGTCGAGATCAGGCAGACCACGAGGGCCGCGGTGGCGTAGGTCGCCGGGAGCCAGGTCCAGGAGGCCGGGAGGGACAGCGTGAGAGGCGTGGTGTCGCGTCGGAGGTGCCAGGCCACCGAGGCCAGCCCGGCGAGGGCGAGGGCGACCAGGGGCAGCACGACGCCCGGGACCCAGCCGATGTCCCAGGCGAAGCCCTGATCGCCGGCCACGCTGATCGCACCGAGGTGGGCGAGGCCGAAGGCGTCGAGCGCGGCCGTCGGACCCCAGGCCAGGCAAGCGATAGCGGCGTCGACGCCGACCTCGACCCCGACGAGCACGACGACGACCGGGATCAGCACGACGACCGCCACCAGCACGTGCTGGGCGGTCAGGTGGATCGCGCGCCGCGCGTCGGCGGGGAGCAGCCGGGGCCACAGCGAGCGGGTCGCGGACGTGCGGCCGAGCAGCCCGGCGGTCGCGGCGGCGACGAGGCAACCGAAGAACAGCCCGACGGTGGCGGCGTGCAGCGACGTGCCGTCGGACCGCATCGCCAGGGCGCGGGTGAGCACCAGGACGAGCACGGAGGTCGCGAACGCCCCGGAGGCGGCCAGGACGACGCGCTCGGTGGTGCTGCCGGAGGGCGATCGCCGCTCGGCGCGACGGGACA
>CALRVO020000512.1:0-3434 GCA_943371595.1 Sphingomonas paucimobilis | reverse complement strand
CCGCGAGCCGGCCTCGTCGATGAGGTCGATGGCCTTGTCGGGCAGGAACCGGTCGGAGATGTAGCGGTCGGCCAGCGTCGCGGCCGAGACCAGCGCCTCGTCGGTGATCGTGACGCGGTGGTGGGCCTCGTAGCGGTCGCGCAGCCCCTTGAGCATCTCGATCGTGTGGGCGATCGACGGCTCGGCGACCTGGATCGGCTGGAAGCGGCGCTCGAGCGCGGCGTCCTTCTCGAGGTACTTGCGGTACTCGTCGAGGGTCGTGGCGCCGATGGTCTGCAGCTCGCCACGGGCCAGCATCGGCTTGAGGATGGACGCGGCGTCGATCGCGCCCTCAGCCGCACCCGCACCGACGAGGGTGTGGATCTCGTCGATGAACAGGACGATGTCGCCGCGGGTGCGGATCTCCTTGAGGACCTTCTTCAGGCGCTCCTCGAAGTCACCGCGGTAGCGGCTGCCGGCCACGAGCGCGCCGAGGTCGAGGGTGTAGATCTGCTTGTCCTTGAGCGTCTCGGGCACGTTGCCCTTGACGATGTCCTGGGCCAGGCCCTCGACGATGGTCGTCTTGCCGACGCCGGGCTCACCGATGAGCACCGGGTTGTTCTTCGTACGACGCGACAGGATCTGCATGACCCGCTCGATCTCGGTCTCGCGACCGATGACCGGGTCGAGCTTGCCCTCGCGGGCGTCCTGGGTCAGGTTGCGACCGAACTGGTCGAGCACCAGCGAGGACGACGGCGCGTCACCGCTGCCCGACTGGGCGGCGGCCTGGGCGGTCGACTCCTTGCCCTGGAAGCCCGAGAGCAGCTGGATGACCTGCTGGCGCACCCGGTTGAGGTCGGCGCCGAGCTTCTGCAGCACCTGGGCGGCGACGCCCTCGCCCTCACGGATCAGGCCGAGCAGGATGTGCTCGGTGCCGATGTAGGAGTGGCCGAGCTGCAGCGCCTCGCGCAGCGACAGCTCGAGCACCTTCTTGGCACGCGGGGTGAAGGGGATGTGACCCGACGGGGCCTGCTGGCCCTGTCCGATGATCTCCTCGACCTGGGCGCGCACCGCCTCGAGCGAGATGTCGAGGCTCTCGAGCGCCTTGGCCGCGACACCCTCTCCCTCGTGGATCAGCCCGAGCAGGATGTGCTCGGTACCGATGTAGTTGTGGGAGAGCATGCGGGCCTCTTCCTGGGCCAGCACGACCACCCGGCGAGCTCGGTCAGTGAACCGCTCGAACATGCGCAACTCCTTGAAAGTCCCTGGGGGTCCCCGTCCGCTCCTGGGTGGAGGGAGGGGTACGGGAGGTACAACCCCAACACCAGCCTACGCGTTCCGTCGATCACCCCAACGGCGTCCGCTATGAGCGAACACGCGGGGCCGGAGCGTGACGCCCGGCGGAGGGGCTCGATCGTCGTACGACGTCACGCCACGGCGGTCGAGGAGGCCGCCCGCGGCCGTCACGAGACCACCTGACCGCAGCCGACCAGACCTGTCCCTGCGGTGGCGTGGTCTCGTGACGGTTGCTAGAGCAACCTCCTCGACCACCGTGGGGCCCGGTCGTCGGGCGACCTCACCCGCGGAGGTCGAAGAGGCTGGCAAGACCAGACCGGCGGCGGCGTGGTCTCGTGACGGTTGCTAGCGCAACCTCCTCGACCACCGTGACCGGCCCAATGTCACTGAGCGGCGTCGTACGCCTCACGGACGTCGCCGGGGATGCGGCCGCGCTCGGGGACCTCGTAGCCGTTGGAGCGGGCCCACTCACGGATCTCGGCAGCGCTGGTGCCACCGGACGAGGCGGTCGAGCGGCGGCCCCCGGAGCGACGGGTCGACGACGGGACCTTGCGGGCATAACCGACATATCCGGCAAGGGACTCGCGCAGCGCCTTGGCGTGCTTGGTGTTGAGGTCGATCTCGTAGGTCGCGCCGTCAAGTCCGAAAGTGACGGTCTCGTCGGCCTCCGAACCGTCGATGTCGTCTACCAGCGTGATGTTGACTTTCTGTGCCATAACAGCGAGTCCTTCTGCGCGTAGGGGGATATCGGGAAACGCCCCACTATGGCACAGGCGCACAGGAAAGCAGATGGGACCTTCTACCTATTGCGCAGGAACACGAGCTCGAGACCCTTGAGGGTCAACCACGGGTCGACATCGGTAAAGCAGTCGCATTCGTCGATCACCAGGGGCGCGAGATATCCGGTGGCAATCACCGAGACGTCGTCGGGGTCACTTCCCAATTCCTCGATCATGCGCGCGACCAGCCCCTCGACCTGGGCGGCGACGCCGAAGACCATCCCCGACTGCAGCGCCTCGACGGTGTTCTTGGCGATCACCGAGCGGGGCCGCACCAGCTCGACCTGACGCAATTGCGCGCCGCGACGCCCGAGCGCCTCCAGCGCTATCTCGATACCGGGACTGATGGAGCCCCCGACATACTGACCTTCTGCATTGACGACGTCGAAAGTCGTGGCGGTCCCGCCGAAGTCGACCACGATCGCCGGGCCGCCGTACACGGTCGCGGCGGCGAGGGAATTCACGATGCGGTCGGTGCCGACTTCTCGGGGGTTGTCCATCAGCACCGGAATGCCCGTGCGCACCCCCGGTTCGACGACCAGGTGCGCCACCTCGGGGAAATGGCGGACCAGCATCTCGCGCGAGGCCTGGGTGACCGAGGGAACCGTCGAGCACAACACGATGCCGTCGATATCGTCGAGGCGTCGACCGAGAAGTCCGCGCATCAGCACGGCCCATTCGTCGGCGGTGCGGTGCAGGTCGGTCGAGACACGCCACTCGTGCGAGACCACACCGTCGTCGATGACCCCCAGCACGGTGTGGGCGTTGCCGATGTCGACCGCGAGCAGCGGCATCGCTACTCCGACTCGTGCAGGTCGAGACCGAGGTCGAAGACGACGACGGAGTGCGTCAGTGCGCCGACCGAGATGAAGTCGACGCCGGTGGCCGCGACCTCGCGGGCCCGGTCGAGGGTGAGCCCGCCGGAGGCCTCGAGGGAGGCCGGCGTCGGCGAGGCGGCGGTGATGGCCACGGCCTCGGCCATCATCTCGTTGCTCATGTTGTCGAGCAGGATCTCGGTGCAGCCCGCGTCGAGGAGCGCGCGCAGCTGGTCGAGGTCGGTGACCTCGACCTCGACGGGCAGGTCGGGGTAGGCCGCCCGGACGGCCTCGAAGGCCGGGACGACGCCGCCCGCCGCGATGACGTGGTTGTCCTTGACCATGGCCTTGTCGGCCAGCCCGAACCGGTGGTTGACCCCGCCGCCGCAGCGCACGGCGTACTTCTGCAGGGCGCGCAGGCCCGGCAGGGTCTTGCGGGTGTCGAGGACGCGGGCGTGGGTGCCCTCGAGCGCGGCGACCCAGCGTGACGTCGCGGTCGCGACCCCCGAGAGGTGGCAGGCGAGGTTGAGGGCGGTGCGCTCGGCGGTGAGCAGGCCGCGGGTCG
>CALRVO020000511.1:0-3440 GCA_943371595.1 Sphingomonas paucimobilis | reverse complement strand
GGTCGACGTGGCGACCTCGGTCGGCCTCGACGCCGACGCGGCACGGGCCGTGCTCGCCTCCGACGCCCACACCGACGACGTCGCGGCCGACGTCGCCCAGGCGGCGGCGTACGGCGCCACGGGGGTGCCGTTCATCGTCGTCGACGCCCGCTACGGGGTCAGCGGCGCCCAGCCCACCGAGGTCTTCAGCCGGCTGCTCGAGCAGGCGTGGGCCGAGCGCTCGCCGATCACCATGGTCTCGGCGGGCGGGACCGCACCCGGGTGCGAGGGTGACGAGTGCGCGATCTGACGTAGGTTCGGCGCATGACGGCCGTCACACCCGACATCGCCACCGCTCGCCAGCACGCCCTCGGCGACCTGCCCCGCCGTACGGCGCACCGCTTCCCCGACAAGCCGGCGGTGATCGACGGCGACACCTCGTTCACCTTCGCCGAGCTCGACGCGGTGGTCGACCGGGCCGCCGCCGCGATCGCCGACGCCGGGCTCGCGCCCGGTGACAAGCTGGCCCTGCTGTGCCACAACTCCTGGCAGTACGCCGTGCTCGTCTTCGCCACCGCTCGCGTCGGCGTGGTACTGGTGCCGATCAACTTCATGCTCGGCGCCGACGAGGTCGCCTACATCCTCGACCACAGCGAGGCCCGGGCCTTCGTCGTCGAGGACGCCCTGCTCGACGTCGCCGACCGCGCGCTCGCCGGTCTCGACGTACCGACACGGGCCGTCGTCCGGCTGGCCGGCGGGCCCGTGCCGGAGGGCTGGCTCGACGCCCAGACGTGGTTCGACCACGACGGCACTCCCCCGGCGGTGCACGTCGCCGACGACGACCCGGTCCGGCTGATGTACACCTCAGGCACCGAGTCGCGCCCCAAGGGCGCCCTGCTCAGCAGCCGGTCGTTGATGTGGCAGTACGTCAGCTGCGCGCTCGACGGCGACTACCGCCCCGACGACGTCGAGCTGCACACGCTGCCGCTCTACCACTGCGCCCAGCTCGACGTGTTCCTCGGACCCGACGTCTGGATCGGCACCACGTCGGTGATCCTGCCGGGCCCCGACCCGGCCGCGGTGCTGCGGGCGATCGAGGAGCACCGGGTGACGAAGTTCTTCGCCCCGCCCACGGTCTGGATCGGCCTGCTGCGCCACCCCGGCTTCGACGACGCCGACCTGTCCTCGCTCGAGAAGGGCTACTACGGCGCCTCCCCCATGCCCGTCGAGGTCCTCAAGGAGATCCAGCAGCGGCTGCCCGACGTACGGCTGTGGAACTTCTACGGCCAGACCGAGATGTCGCCCCTGGCCACCGCGCTCGGCCCCGACGAGCAGCTGTCCCACGCCGGCTCCGCCGGTCGGGCCTCGCTCAACGTCGAGACCCGCATCGTCGACCCCGAGGGCTCCTCGGTCGACCCGCTGCCGCCGGGCGAGGTCGGCGAGATCGTGCACCGCTCGCCGCACGCGACGCTGGGCTACTACAAGAACGAGGAGAAGACCGCCGAGGCCTTCGCCCACGGCTGGTTCCACTCCGGCGACCTCGGCTACCTCGACGAGGGCGGTCGGCTCTACGTCGTGGACCGCAAGAAGGACATGATCAAGACCGGCGGTGAGAACGTCGCCAGCCGCGAGGTCGAGGAGGCCGTCTACACGATGCCCGGCGTCGCCGAGGTCGCCGTCTTCGGCGTCCAGCACCCGCGCTGGGTCGAGGCGGTCGTCGCGGTGGTCGTGCCCAAGGAGGGGTCGACGCTCGAGCCCGACGCCGTGATCGCCCACTCCCGCTCGGTGCTGGCCGGCTACAAGACCCCCAAGTACGTCGTGGTCACCGACGCCCTGCCCAAGAACCCCAGCGGCAAGATCCTCAAGCGTCAGCTGCGTGACGAGCACGCCGACCTGGGGACGACCGACTCGTAGGGACCAGAGCGGCGAGGGCCGCGCGCCACGCCTCGACCGCACGTGCGGGCGTCATCGGCTGGTCCCGTGAGCAGAGCCGTTCCCGAAGTCCGACGGCCACGGCGTGCAGCGCGTCGACCACGGGATCCGGCAGCCGGGCACTCACCTCGGACTCCAGCTCGAAGCGCAGCATCCCGCGCTCGCGGTCGGCGTTGTCGGCGACGCGGCCGGAGAGGTTGCTGTCGCTGCGGCCGAGGTCGGCCATCGCCCGCCACGTGCGCGCGTCCTCGACCTCCTCCGTGGTCAACGGCAACAGGCCCTCCGGACCTCGATCGCGCACGGCTCGCCCGACCTCGCGCAGCCAGCGGTCGCCGATCTCGCTGGTCAGCAGCTGCCAGAGACGCGCCCTGCTGTCCCACCGGTGGGTGAGGGCCGGGCCCGTCAGATCCATCTCCGTCGCGATCGCTCGCACGCTCAGCGCACCGCCGCCGCGGGTGGCCAGCACCCGGAGGGCAGCGTCGCAGGCCCGCCCCAGGTCGCTCAGGTCGTTGCCGTCGCTCAACACGACTCCATGCTGCCGCGACCGGAGCTCCCGCACGGCGGTCCTCCACAGGCCCTCACGTCGTCCCTCCACGGCCCTTTTCGCATTCACTAACCGGTTAGTGAATGCGAAAGGGCCCCAGGTCGGCCGCCCGGTCAGACGACGGGACGCGCGGCCCCGCGCTCGGCGAGCAGGTAGGCGGCGAGGCCGCCGCCGAGGGCACCGAACAGGTGGCCCTGCCACGAGATGCCGGGCTCGCTGGGCAGCACACCGAGCAGCACGCTGCCGTAGACGACGAACAGCACGACGCCGAGGAGGATCTGGCCGGCCTTGCGGTTCCAGAAGCCGCGCAGCAGCAGGTAGACGAGCCAGCCGAAGATCAGCACCGAGGCGCCCAGGTGGATCGTGTTGGAGGGGGCGACGAGCCAGACGCCGAGGCCGCCGACGAGCCAGATGATCGCGGTGGCCTGCAGCCCGCGCGACAGGCCCGAGACGAGCACCAGGAACAGCAGCACCAGCGCCGGCAGCGTGTTGGCCTCCAGGTGGAGCCAGCCGCCGTGCAGCAGCGGGGCCAGCACGATGCCGAGGAGCCCCTCGTCGGTGCGCGGGTGCACGCCGTACTGGTCGAGGCGGTGGTCGGCCAGCGCGTCGATGATCTCGATCAGCCACAGCAGGGCCACGAACCCGACCGCTCCGGTCCCCGCCACCACCCACGGGGAGCGGCGCTCGGTCGTCGTGCCGCTCATGACACGTAGGGCGAGCTGCGCACGATGGCCAGCGCCCGGTCGAGCTGGAACGGGGAGTTCTGCCGGTAGAGCCACGGCCGGCCGAACCAGAGGTAGGCGTCGACGGTCTCCCGCGCCAGGCGGCGTACGTCGTCGGCCAGGCCCCACTGCGCGCCGTCGACGTCGGTGGTCGGCGGGATGCCCAACGAGACGCAGGTGCGGGTGTCGGTGCGGCTCGCGCACGGGAACGCGTTGTCGGGGTCGGGGCCGGTGTAGCGGCCGAACTCGAAGCCGCGGCCGTT
>CALRVO020000510.1:0-3446 GCA_943371595.1 Sphingomonas paucimobilis | reverse complement strand
CACACCACGGTGGTCGAGGAGGTCGCCCGCGACCGTCACGAGACCACACCACCACAACCAACCCACCCGACCCGACCTGCTCCTGCGGTCAGATGGTCTCGAGACGGTTGCCAGGGCAACCTCCTCGACCACCGTGCGGTGCGGTCGGTGCCTGCCACCGGCACACCACGGTGGTCGAGGAGGTCGCCCCCGACCGTCACGAGACCACACCACCACAACCGACCCACCCGACCCGACCACCGTGCGGTGCGGTCGGTCCCTGACACCGGCACACCACGGTGGTCGAGGAGGTCGCCCGCGACCGTCACGAGACCACACCACCCCAACCGACCCACCCGACCCGACCTGCTCCTGCGGTCGAGCGGCCTCGAGACGGTTGCCAGCGCAACCTCCTCGACCACCGTGTGGTCAGGCCTCGGCAGCGTCCTTGAGCCGGGCGAGCCCCTTCTCGAAGTCCTTGCCGACCAGGCGGTCCATCGAGACGACCTTGCCGAGCACGGCGGCGAGGCCCTTCTGCTCGCCGGTCATCACCCAGGTGACCTCGGTGCCGTCGCCGGCGGAGACGAGCTCGAAGGTCACCTCACTGGTCGAGCGGAAGGGCTTGAGGAACGTCAGCGCCACGTCGACCCGCTCGGGCGTGGAGCCGACGACCTCCATCGTGCCCTGCCCCGCCTTGCGGTTGCCCGACCACGCGTAGTGCGCCCCGACGCCTGACTCGGCGCCGCTGTAGGTGCGTTCGAGCGCCGGGTCGAGGCCCTCCCACGGCGACCAGGCCTGCCACTCGTGCAGGTCGTTGACCAGGCGGTGCACCAGCGCCGGGTCGGCGGCGATCGAGGTGGACCGACTGACGCGGTAGTTCCCCATCCGCGCATCGTGGCACAGCCGCCGGCGGCCCGGCCACGCCCGCGAGCGGCCCTCGTGACGCCTCGCTACGGTGACCCGGTGCCACGCCCCTCCCCGATCGTGCTGGTGCTGATCGGGATCGCCTCGGTGCAGCTGGGTGCCGGCGTCGCCAAGTCGCTCTTCGACGAGGTCTCGCCCTCGGCACTGGTGTGGCTGCGGCTGACCACGAGCTCGCTGGTCCTCCTGGCGTGGGCCCGGCCGCGGCTGCGGGGACGGTCGCGGGCCGACCTGCTGGTCCTGCTCGGGTTCGGGGCGAGCCTAGGGCTGATGAACCTGGCCATCTACCAGTCGTTCGCGCGCATCCCGCTCGGCATCGCCGTCACCTTGGAGTTCATCGGTCCGCTCACCCTCGCGGTCGTGGGGTCGCGCCGCGCCCGCGACCTGGTGTGGGTCGGGCTCGCCGCCGCCGGGGTGGCGCTGCTCGGCGCCGAACGGGCCGACCTCGACGTCCTCGGGGTGCTCTTCGCGCTCCTGGCGGGGGCCTGCTGGGCGGCGTACATCCTGCTGTCGGGGGCCACCGGACGACGCTTCGCGGGTCTCGACGGACTGGCGCTGGCCAGCGTCGTGGCGACCGTGCTGGTCAGTCCGTTCCTCTTGGTGCCGGGGGCGACCGACGGCATGCTCGACCCGCGGATCCTGGTGCTCGGCGCCGCCGTCGGGCTGCTGTCGTCGGTGGTGCCCTACAGCTGCGAGCTGGTCGCGCTGCGCTCGCTGCGACCGGCGGTCTTCGGGATCCTGATGTCCCTCGAGCCCGCCGCCGCGGCCCTGGCCGCCCTGCTGGTGATCGGCGAGACCCTCAGCGCCCTGCAGTGGATGGCGGTCGCGTGCGTCGTCGCCGCCAGCATCGGGGCGACCCGGCAGGGCGGCACCCTCGCCGAGCCGGTCCCCGACTGAGCCCGAACCTGAGAAACCTGCCTGAGTTCACGAAGTTGTCACGCCACGGTGATGACCGGACGCGCTCGCGCGACTAACGTCGGGACCATGCTCGGAACGCCACCCATCTCCAGCCCCCTGCGGGGTCTGGTGCAGCGTCTCCAGGACTGGCCCGTCGCCTCCCAGCAGCAGGCCCGCCGCAACGCCATGGTCGCCGCCACCGCGTGCGCCCAACGGCGTGTCGAGCGACAGGACGTCGCCGACTACCTGACCGCCCTCACCACTCCCGACCGCCCCGAGGGTCCGGCCGACCGGCTCGGCAACGTGCCCACCGCACGCACGTCGCACTCCTGAGCCCAGACCACCCGCGCCACCACGCCCACGACCGACCGCGAGATCTCCGCCGTCGTACGCCGTCGTGAGGCAGAATCGGCGCATGCCGACCTCCGCCGCGAGCGCCGTCACGGCCTCCTCGCCCGCGTTCCGCGACATCCTGTCCGACGACGGCACCCACCTGCGGGCCTGGACCAACGACCCCGACGGGGTGATCGACGGCCCGACGGTCGTGCTGTGCAACGGCCTCGGCACCAACGCCTGGTGCTGGCCGGCGCTGCTCGACCCCGCCTGCGGGGTGCGCATCGTGTCGTGGAACCACCGCGGTGTCGGCGGCTCCGAGCGACCCGTCGACCCCGGTCACGTCGAGATCGAGCACTTCGTCCAGGACGGCCTGTCGGTCATGGACCACTTCGCCATCGACCGTGCGGTCCTGATGGGCTGGTCGATGGGCGTCAACACGATGTTCGAGATGGCGGTGCGCCACCCCGAGCGGGTCGCCGGGCTGTTCGCCGTGGCCGGGGTCCCGGGTGACACCTTCGCCACGATGCTGGCCCCGTTGCGCATCCCCCACGCCGTGGCCCGCGCGGTCACGGTCAACCTCTCCCGGGCGATGACGGTCGCCGGCAAGGCCCTCAGCCCGGTGGCCCGACGGCTGCCGATCGGCCCCCGCACGGTCGCGGTGATCTCCCACTCCGGCTTCATGCTGCCGGTGCGCGACGTCGAGGCCGCGGCGCTGGGCATCAAGGAGTTCCTCACCACCCCCCTCGACTGGTACTTCCACCTCGCGCTCAGCACCTCGCGCCACGCCCGTGTGTCGCTGTCGTCCATTGAGGTGCCCGCGTTGTTCGTCGCCGCCACGTGGGACGTCCTGGCGGGGGCCCGCGACATGGCCACCGCCGCCGCGCGGATGGCCGACGCCGACTACGTCGAGCTGCGCGGCTCGCACTTCCTGCCGCTGGAGAAGCCCGACGTGGTCCACCGGCTGCTGCTCGAGTTCCTCGACAAGGTCGGCTGACCCGCGTGCGTGGTCGCCTCCTCGGCGTGGGGCTCGCCGTCTCCTCGCTGGTGCTCGCCGGCTGCGGCGGCGGCGGCAACGAGACCGAGGTGACGGTCTTCGAGGGCACCACGCCTCCGGTCTCCGGGGCGCCCGACACCACGGGCACGCCCTCGCCCACGCCGTCGACGTCCGCCCCGTCCAGCCCCGCCAGCCCCTCCACGTCCGCGACCCCGTCCGGCCCGCCCGAGGTGGTCTCGACGATCGCGACCGGCCTCGAGGCGCCCTGGGGTCTCGACTTCTTCGCCGACGGCGACGCCATCGTCACCGAGCGCGACAC
>CALRVO020000509.1:0-3461 GCA_943371595.1 Sphingomonas paucimobilis | reverse complement strand
CGCTCGACCGAGCCCTCGTCACCGTCGCCGACCACGGGCACCCGCACCCGCCCGTCGCCGAAGTCCCAGTCGACGTCGAAGGCCTCGGCGTAGCGCGAGTCACGGCCGCGGTCGAGGAGGTCCCACCACCACGCGTTGGCCGACGGTGTCGCGACCCCCACGTGGTTGGGGACGATGTCGACGAGGATGCCGAGCCCGAGCCGCCGGGCCTCGGCGACGAACGCGACGAAGCCCTCGCGACCACCTCGGGCGGGGTCGATGCGGTCGTGGCGGACCACGTCGTAGCCGTGGTCGGAGCCGGGCTCGGCCTCGAGCAGCGGCGAGAGGTAGACCCAGTCGACGCCGAGGTCGTGCAGGTAGGGCAGCCGCCGCGCGGCCTCGTGGAGGTCGAACGACTCCCGCACCTGCAGGCGGTAGGTGTTGGTCGGGCGCTTCTGCTGAGGCGCCTGCTCGGGTGCGGTCACGGGCCGACCCGGGTCTGCGCGGCCACGGAGGCGGCGACCGAGTGATCGGGCTCGCCCTCGGGCTCGTGGTACTCGCGCAGGACCAGCACGGAGGTGGTCGCCATGTGGAACGTCGAGCCCGCCGGACAGGCCGCGGAGGCGTCGGCGGAGCCGCCGGTGTTGACGACGACCTCCCACGCGGCGGCGTACTCCTCGGGCGGGAGGGTCACGTCGGCCGGGCCGTCGGCGTTGAAGTAGAGCAGGAAGTGGTCGTCGGTGATGGTGCCGCCGCGGGCGTCCTTGCCGGCGATGCCGTTGCCGTTGAGGTACATCCCGATCGCCTGCGAGCCGCCCTGCCAGTCGTCGTCCTCCATCGGACGGCCGTCGAGGTGGAGCCACACGATGTCGTTGAGGCGCTCCTCGCCGGGCTCGCCGATGCGGACCTCGCCGCCGGTGAAGAAGCGCTTGCGCCGGAAGGTGGGGTGGGCCTTGCGCAGGTGGACCAGTGCGGAGGTGAAGTCCATCAGCGGTCGGTCGACGTCGAGCCAGTCCATCCAGGCGATCTCGGAGTCCTGGGCGTAGGTGTTGTTGTTGCCGTGCTGGGTGCGGCCCCACTCGTCGCCGTGCAGGATCATCGGCACGCCCTGGCTGAGCAGCAGCGTGGCCAGCATGTTGCGCTGGGCTCGGGAGCGCAGCGCGAGGATCTCGGGGTCGTCGGTCGGGCCCTCGGCGCCGTGGTTGTTGGACCGGTTGTGGTCCTCGCCGTCGCGGCTGTCCTCGCCGTTGGCCTCGTTGTGCTTCTCGTTGTAGGAGACCAGGTCGCGCATCGTGAAGCCGTCGTGGGCGGTGATGAAGTTGATGCTGGCGAACGGGCGGCGTCCGGAGTGCTCGTAGAGGTCGGAGGAGCCCGCCACCCGCGAGGCGAACTCGCCGAGCGCCGGCTCACCGCGCCAGAAGTCGCGCACGGTGTCGCGGTAGGCGCCGTTCCACTCGGTCCACTGCGGCGGGAAGCCGCCGACCTGGTAGCCGCCGGGACCGATGTCCCAGGGCTCGGCGATGAGCTTGACCTGCGACACGACCGGGTCCTGCTGCACGAGCTCGAAGAACGTCGCGAGCCGGTCGACCTCGTAGAACTCACGGGCCAGGGTGGAGGCGAGGTCGAAGCGGAAGCCGTCGACGTGCATCTCGGTGACCCAGTAGCGCAGGGAGTCCATGATCAGCTGCAGGGCGTGCGGGTTGCCGACGTTGAGGGAGTTCCCGGTGCCGGTGTAGTCCATGTAGAACTTCTGGTCGTCGTCGACCGTCCGGTAGTAGGCGTGGTTGTCGATGCCGCGCATGCTCAGCGTCGGGCCGAGGTGGTTGCCCTCGGCGGTGTGGTTGTAGACCACGTCGAGGATGACCTCGATGCCGGCGGCGTGCATGGCCTTGACCATGCCCTTGAACTCCTGCACCTGCTGGCCGAGCTGACCCGGGCCGCCGGTGGCGGCGTAGTCGGCGTGCGGGGCGAAGAAGCCGAGGGTGTTGTAGCCCCAGTAGTTGCGCAGGCCCTTGTCGAGCAGCGTGGAGTCCTGGATGAACTGGTGCACCGGCATCAGCTCGATCGCGGTGATGCCGAGCTGGGTGAGGTGCTCGGTCACGGCCGGGTGGGCCAGACCGGCGTACGTGCCGCGCATGTCCTCGGGCACCTCGGGGTGCTGCTGGGTCATCCCCTTGACGTGGGCCTCGTAGATGATCGACTCGTTGTAGGGGTAGTTGAGGCGGCGGTCGCCCTCCCAGTCGAAGAACGGGTTGATCACCACGCCGTGGGTCATGTGGGCCGCGGAGTCGTCGTCGTTGCGGGAGTCCTCGTCACCGAAGGTGTAGGAGAACAGGCTCTGGTCCCAGTCGATCTCGCCCGCGGTCGCCTTGGCGTACGGGTCGAGCAGCAGCTTGTTGGGGTTGCAGCGCAGGCCCTGCGACGGGTCGTAGGGGCCGTGCACGCGGTAGCCGTAGCGCTGCCCGGGCTGGGCCTGGGGCAGGTAGCAGTGCCAGATGTAGGCGTCGACCTCGGTCACCTCGACCCGGGTCTCGGTGAACCCGTCGGCGCCGTCGGGGTCGAACAGGCAGAGCTCGACGCGCTCGGCGACCTCGCTGAAGAGCGCGAAGTTGGTGCCGGTCCCGTCGAAGGTCGCCCCCAACGGGTAGGCCTGGCCCGGCCACACCGCAGGTGTGTCGAGGGTGGCGGGGGAGTCGGTCACAGTGCCTCCGGGCGGTGCTGCGCATACGTCGGTCGTACGGCTTGGATCGATCCAAGCACACCCGTGGCCCCCGCTGATTCCTTCCCAGGGGGGAACAGGGCGCCCGTGGACGGACTCCACCCGACCGGTGGCTACCCGCCGGTAGTATCCGCTTCATGAAGCGCGAGATCTACGACGAGGACCACGAGGCTTTCCGCGGATCCGTCCGCGAGTTCCTGGAGCGGTCGGTGATCCCCCACGTGGAGGAGCACGCCAAGAACAAGGCCCTGCCACGGGAGTTCTGGCTCGAGGCCGGCAAGCAGGGCTTCCTCGGGCTCGAGATCCCCGAGGAGTACGGCGGCGTCGAGGCCGGTGACTACCGGTTCAACGCCGTCCTGGCCGAGGAGATGAACAAGGTCAACGCGGCCCTCGGCTCCTGCTGGGGCATCCACGCCGACATCACCGCGCCCTACATCGTCGAGCTCGGCACCGACGAGCAGCGCAAGCGGCTGCTGCCCGGTGTCGCCGCCGGCGAGGTGCTCCTCGCGATCGGCATGACCGAGCCCTCCGGTGGCTCCGACCTCGCCGCGCTCAAGACCACCGCCGTCCGCGACGGCGACGACTGGGTCGTCAACGGCTCCAAGACCTTCATCACCAACGGCTACTCCGCCGACGTGGTGGTCACCGCCGTCCGCACCTCGCCCGAGAAGAAGGCCCGCGGCATCACGCTCTTCGCGCTGCCGACCGCGGCCGAGGGCTTCAGCCGCGGCCGCAAGCTCGACAAGGTCGGCCAGGACGAGTC
>CALRVO020000508.1:0-3461 GCA_943371595.1 Sphingomonas paucimobilis | reverse complement strand
TGCTGCTGTCCGACGGCTACCTCGCCAACGGCTCCGAGCCCTGGCAGATCCCCGACGTGGCCGACCTGCCCGACATCGACCCGGCGTTCGCCACCGGGCCCAACACCACGGTCACGGCCAAGAACGGCACCGAGTCCGAGGAGTTCTGGCCCTACCTGCGCGACGAGGAGACCCTCGCGCGCCCGTGGGCCATCCCGGGCACCCCCGGCCTCGAGCACCGCATCGGCGGGCTCGAGAAGGGCGACGGGCACGGCAACATCTCCTACGACCCCGCCAACCACGACCTCATGGTCCGCACCCGGCAGGCCAAGGTCGACCGCATCGCCGACTCCCTGCCGCCGCTCGAGGTCGACGACCCGTCCGGCGAGGCCAAGGTGCTCGTCATCGGGTGGGGCTCGACCTACGGTCCCATCGGTGCCGGCTGCCGCCGCGTCCGCAAGGCCGGCTACCACGTCGCCCAGGTCCACCTGCGCCACCTCAACCCGTTCCCGAAGGACCTCGGCGACGTCCTCAAGCGCTACGACAAGGTGCTGGTCCCCGAGATGAACCTCGGCCAGCTCTCCCTGCTGCTGCGCGGCACCTACCTCGTCGACGCCGTGGGCTACAACGTCGTCAACGGGCTCCCGCTCAAGGCCGCCGCCCTCGCCGAGGCCATCGGCAACCTCGTCGCCGAGGCCGAGGGCATCACCGTCGACCTGTCCGGCGAGCCGGCCACCACCACCCAGGAGGTCTGACCTCATGACTGCCACCCCCAACATCAGCGACCTGCCCATGCCCGACCTGCGCACCGGCGTCGAGCTCGTGCCGACCCGCGACGAGGGCGTGACCGAGACCGGCAAGGACTACTCCTCCGACCAGGAGGTCCGCTGGTGCCCCGGCTGCGGCGACTACGCCGTGCTCAAGGCCGTGCAGGGGTTCCTGCCCGACCTCGGCCTGCGCCGCGAGAACATCGTCTTCGTCTCCGGCATCGGCTGCTCCTCGAGGTTCCCCTACTACCTCGACACCTACGGCATGCACTCCATCCACGGCCGCGCTCCGTCGATCGCGACCGGTCTGGCCACCGCCCGCGAGGACCTCTCGGTCTGGGTCGTGACCGGGGACGGCGACGCCCTGTCGATCGGCGGCAACCACCTCATCCACGCGCTGCGCCGCAACGTCAACATGACGATCCTGCTGTTCAACAACCGGATCTACGGTCTCACCAAGGGCCAGTACTCCCCCACCTCCGAGGCCGGCAAGGTCACCAAGTCGACCCCGATGGGCTCGGTCGACCACCCGTTCAACCCGGTCTCGCTCGCCCTGGGCGCCGAGGCCTCGTTCGTCGCGCGCACCATCGACTCCGACCGCAAGCACCTCACCGCGGTGCTCTCCGCAGCGGCGGCCCACCGCGGCACCTCACTGGTCGAGATCTACCAGAACTGCCCAATCTTCAACGACGGCGCCTTCGACGCCATCAAGGACAACGACACCAAGCACGACGCGATCATCCCCCTGGTCCACGGCGAGCCCATCCGCTTCGGCCTCGAGGGCGGCAAGGGCCTGGTCCGCGACACCGCCACCGGCGGCGTCAAGATCGTCGAGGTCGGCACCGGGCCGGGCCAGGTCGGCACCGACGCGCTGCTCGTCCACGACGCCCACCAGCCCGACCCGTCGACCGCGTTCGCGATCTCGCGGCTGACCGAGATGGGCTACCTCGACCAGACGCCGATCGGCATCTTCCGCCAGGTCGCCCGCCCGACGTACGACGACCAGATCCGCGCCCAGATCGGCTCGGCGCAGTCCGCCGCCCCCGGCGACCCCGCCGACCGCCTCTCCACCCTGATCAACGGCGGTGACACCTGGACGGTCGTCTGACCCGGACGCCGTACGACGAAGGGCCCCCGCCGGTCGGCGGGGGCCCTTCGTCGTCTCAGCCGGGTCGCAGGATCAGTAGGGGATCTTGCAGTTCTGGGTCGGCCGCTTGGTGCAGGTCTGCCAGATCGTGCTGTAGGTGTTCTTGACCTTGGCCCGCCACAGCCAGCTGCGCTGGGTGCGGGGAGCGTCGATCACGGCCTGGTAGGCGCCCTTCTTGAGGAACACCTTGCGGTAGAACTTGAAGTTGCAGGTGCGCTTGGCCTTGCTGCACTTGGTGGCCTTCTGGATGTAGACCGGACCCTGGGCCGGGCTGACCGTGCCCTGGATGATCAGCTGCTTGGGCCGGTTGGGCTTGAGCCGGCGCTTGACGACGCGTGCGGTGACGGTGATCGCGGCACGCTCGCTGACGCCGGCCTGCGTGGTGCCGGCCTTCTGCGCCTCGACGACCTGGCGGCCGTCGACGCGAGCCGAGGCCGAGGAAGGGGCGAGCGCCATCGAGGCCGTCAGCGCCAGGGCGAGCGCGGCGATGACGATGCGGAGCAGACGCATGGGGGACTCCTCAAGACTGGTGGGTGTGACCTGGGCTACCTGCCCGAGGCGTCGACGGGCAAACCCCCGCCGGGGGCCTGCCGACCTCGTCGTGACCCTGACTCTAGAGTCACCACGTGACGGAGGAACGGCGTGGGCTGGCGCTGGGCGTCGCCGCCTACGCGCTCTGGGGCACGTTCCCGTTGTACTGGCCCCTGCTCGAGCCCAGTGGCGCCGTAGAGATCCTGGCGCACCGCGTCGTGTGGTCCCTGCTCACCGTGACGCTGCTGGTCCTGCTGCTGCGCCGGCGACACCAGCTCCGCGCGATCCTGGCCGACCGACGGGTCACCCTGCTGCTCGTCGTGGCAGCCGTGACCGTGACCTGCAACTGGACGACCTACATCTACGGCGTCAACAGCGGCCGGGTCGTGGAGACCTCCCTGGGCTACTTCATCAACCCGCTCGTGACGGTGCTGATGGGTGTGCTCGTGCTGCACGAACGGTTGCGCCCGGCCCAGTGGGCCGCGCTCGGCCTCGGCTTCGCGGCCGTCTGCGTCCTCACCTGGGACTACGGCCGTCCCCCCTGGATCGCGCTGGTCCTGGCGTTCTCGTTCGGCACCTACGGCCTGGCCAAGAAGTCCGCCGACGTCGGCGCGGTCGAGAGCCTGGCCTTCGAGACCGCCGTGATCGCGCCGTTCGCCCTCGCCTACCTCGTGGTCATCGGCGCACGCGGCGAGGCCCACTTCACCAGCGAAGGGGTGGGCCACGTCGCCCTGCTCGCCACCACCGGCATCGTCACGGCCGTCCCGCTGATCTGCTTCGGCGCCGCGGCGACCCGGGTCTCGATGGTCTCGCTGGGCCTCCTGCAGTACATCGCCCCCACGATGCAGTTCGCCCTCGGCCTCGTCGTCTTCTCCGAGACCATGACCACCGGCCGCTGGCTGGGCTTCACCCTCGTGTGGGCCGCCCTGGCCGTCTTCACCTACGAGGCCCTCCACCACCGCCGCCGCCAGCTCGTCCTCGCCGCGACCGCGAGCTCCGCGGCCTGAGGTCCGCGGAGGGTTGGTCCTGCGCGCCTG
>CALRVO020000507.1:0-3462 GCA_943371595.1 Sphingomonas paucimobilis | reverse complement strand
CGCTGCGCCAAGCTGTCCGACGAGCTCGGTCACGGCTCGATGACGGGTCTGCCGATCATCGAGACCAAGGCCAACGACGTCTCGGCGTTCATCCCGACCAACGTCATCTCGATCACCGACGGTCAGATCTTCCTGCAGTCCGACCTGTTCGCGGCCAACCAGCGCCCGGCCATCGACGTCGGTGTCTCGGTCTCGCGCGTCGGTGGCGCGGCGATGACCAAGGCGATGAAGGCCGTGACGGGCTCGCTCAAGGTCGACCTGGCGCAGTTCCGCGCCATGGAGGCGTTCGCGATGTTCGCCTCCGACCTCGACGCGGCCTCGCGCCAGCAGCTCGACCGCGGTCAGCGCCTGATGGCCCTGCTCAAGCAGCCGGCCTACTCGCCCTACCCGCTCGAGGAGATGACCGTCTCGCTGTGGATCGGCACGACCGGCCGCCTCGACAAGGTGCCCGTCGGTGACGTGCTCCGCTTCGAGCAGGAGTTCCTCGACTACCTGCGTCGCTCCCACGAGGGCCTGCTCGCGGCGATCCGCGAGTCGAACAAGTTCGAGGACGAGGATGGCCTGGCCAAGGCCTACGACTCGTTCCTCGACCAGTTCGAGACCTCCGACGGCAACTCGATCAAGGTCGGCCACGAGCCCGACGTCGAGGCGCTCGAGGACGAGGACCAGGAGACCATCGTCAAGCAGAAGCGGGGCTGACGACACATGGCCCTCTCGCTGCGTGAGTACCGCGCCCGGATCAAGTCGGTCGAGTCGACCAAGAAGATCACCCGCGCCATGGAGCTCATCGCTGCGTCCCGGATCATCAAGGCGCAGCAGCGGGCCCAGGCCTCGGCGCCCTACGCCCGGGAGCTGACCCGCGCGGTGTCGGCGGTGGCGACGTTCTCCAACGTCGACCACCCGCTGACCACCGAGCAGGACGACCCCAAGCGGGCCGCCGTCCTCATCGTGACCAGCGACCGGGGTCTCGCGGGCGCCTACTCCTCGAGCGTGCTCAAGGAGGCCGAGCGTCTCGCCGAGAAGCTGCGCGAGGAGGGCAAGGAGATCGACTGGTACGTCTGCGGCCGCAAGGGCGAGGCCTACTTCCGGTTCCGCAAGCGTCCCATCGTGCGGTCCTGGACGGGCTTCTCCGACCAGCCGTCCTACGACATCGCCGCCGACGTCGGCCACGCGCTGATCGACGCCTTCCTCGCCGAGCAGGACGAGGAGGGTGGGGTGGACGAGGTCCACGTCGTCTACACCCGGTTCCGTTCGATGCTGACCCAGGAGCCCACCGCGATCCGGCTGCTCCCGCTCGAGGTCGTCGAGGGCACCGAGGCGCCCGAGGCCGGCGACGTCCTGCCGCTCTACGAGTTCGAGCCGTCGGCCGAGGCCGTCCTCGACGGGCTGCTCCCGCAGTACGTCCAGAGCCGGATCTTCTTCGCGATGCTGCAGGCGTCGGCCTCCGAGCTGGCCGCCCGCCAGCGGGCGATGAAGTCGGCGACCGACAACGCCACCGAGCTGATCAAGAAGTACACGCGCATCGCCAACCAGGCCCGCCAGGCCGGTATCACCCAGGAAATCAGTGAGATCGTCGGTGGCGTCAACGCGCTCGCCGATGCGAACGCAGGGAGTGAGTAGACCATGACCGCAACGGTTGAAGAGACCACCCAGACCGGCGCCTCGGGCGTCGGCCGTATTGCTCGCGTCATCGGCCCGGTGGTGGACGTCGAGTTCCCCGTCGACTCGATGCCCGAGATTTACAACAAGCTGCTCGTCGACGTGACGCTGAGCGGTGAGACCACGACGCTGCCGCTCGAGGTCGCCCAGCACATCGGTGACGGCATGATCCGTGCCATCTCGTTGAAGCCCACCGACGGCCTGGTCCGCGGTGGTCTGGTGACCGACACCGGCAAGCCGATCTCGGTGCCCGTCGGCGACGCCACCCTCGGCAAGGTCTTCAACGCCACCGGTGACGTGCTCAACCTCGAGGAGGGCGAGTCCTTCGAGCCCGCCGAGTACTGGGGCATCCACCGCAAGGCGCCGGCGTTCGACCAGCTGGAGTCCAAGACCCAGATGTTCGAGACCGGCATCAAGGTCATCGACCTGCTGACCCCTTACGTGCAGGGCGGCAAGATCGGCCTGTTCGGTGGTGCCGGTGTCGGCAAGACCGTGCTCATCCAGGAGATGATCGCCCGCGTCGCCAAGGACCACGGTGGTGTGTCGGTGTTCGCCGGTGTCGGTGAGCGCACCCGCGAGGGCAATGACCTCATCGTCGAGATGGAGGAGGCCGGCGTCCTCGGGCAGACCGCCCTCGTCTTCGGCCAGATGGACGAGCCGCCGGGCACCCGCCTGCGGGTCGCCCTGTCGGCGCTCACGATGGCGGAGTACTTCCGCGACGTGCAGGGCCAGGACGTGCTGCTGTTCATCGACAACATCTTCCGGTTCACCCAGGCCGGCTCCGAGGTCTCGACCCTGCTGGGTCGCATGCCCTCGGCCGTGGGCTACCAGCCCAACCTGGCCGACGAGATGGGCACGCTCCAGGAGCGGATCACCTCGACGCGCGGTCACTCGATCACCTCGCTGCAGGCGATCTACGTGCCGGCCGACGACTACACCGACCCCGCGCCGGCCACGACGTTCGCCCACCTCGACGCCACCACCGAGCTGTCGCGCGAGATCGCCTCGCTCGGCATCTACCCCGCGGTGGACCCGCTGACGTCGACCTCGCGCATCCTGTCGGCCGAGTACATCGGTCAGGAGCACTACGACTGCGCCATCCGGATCAAGCAGATCCTGCAGCGCAACAAGGAGCTCCAGGACATCATCGCGATCCTCGGTGTCGACGAGCTGTCCGAGGAGGACAAGGTCATCGTCAGCCGGGCGCGCCGCATCCAGCGCTTCCTGTCGCAGAACACCTACGTGGCCAAGCAGTTCACCGGCATCGAGGGCTCCACGGTGCCCGTGGCCGACACCATCCAGGCGTTCAACAAGATCGCCGACGGTGACTACGACCACGTCGCCGAGCAGGCGTTCTTCATGTGCGGCGGTCTCGACGACGTCGAGGCCAAGTGGGCCGAGATCCAGAAGAACCTCTGACATGGCCGGTTCTGAGGGCGCCCTGCAGGTAGAGCTCGTCGCGGCCGACCGGACCGTCTGGTCCGGCCACGCCACGATGGTGATCGCCCGCACGGTCGAGGGTGACGTCGGCATCCTGCGCGGTCACGCGCCGCTGCTGTCGCTGCTCACCGACGCGGTCGTCGAGATCACCGACGAGGAGGGCGACGTCGTCGTCGCCGCGGTCGACGGGGGTTTCCTGTCGGTCGCGGCCGACCGGGTCTCGATCCTCTCCGAGCGCGCCGTGCTCGCCGAGGAGATCGACGTCGACGCCGCGCGCGCCGAGCTGGAGCACGTGCCCGACGGTGAGATCGCCGAGGGCGAGTCCGAGCGCCGCATCCGCCGGGCCGAGGCCCGGATCCGGGC
>CALRVO020000506.1:0-3470 GCA_943371595.1 Sphingomonas paucimobilis | reverse complement strand
TGGGCCATCGCTCAGCCCTGCCGGGGCGCGTGCTCGTCGGAGCGGCCGTGACCGACCTCTCGCGCCGTCCGCTCCAGGTCGGCGTCGCTGACGAAGCCGACCGGCTTGCCGTCCTCGACGACGACGGCGAAGCCTCCGTGCAGGTGCAGCGGCAGCAGGAGCTCGGCCAGGTCCTCGTCGGGCCCCGTCTGCAGGAGCCGACCCGAGTCGTGGGCGAGGTCGGCGAGGTGGAGCGCGCTGCGTCGCTCGGGCAGCACCTGGTCGAGGGTCACCGGCGTGATCGCGCCGACGAAGTGGCCGTCGATGTCGACCAGGGGCAGGACGGGCTGGCACAGGGCCTGCGGCGTCACCTCGTCGACGAGCCGTTCGACCGTCCACCAGGCCGGCGCGAGGTGCGGGGTGGGCGTCATCGCGTCGCGGACCGTGAGGCCGTGCAGCCGCTCGGCGCGGACGGCGTACTGCTCGGTGGCGGCGCCGCTCAGGACGAACCACCCGAGCAACGCCGACCAGGCACCGGTGAGGTCACCGAGGAGCAGCTGGGCGAAACCGAGCGCGAGGAGGACCGACCCGATGACACGCCCGACACGGGCGGCCCACTCAGCCGCGCGCACCCGGTCGTGGCAGCGCCACCAGAGCAACGCTCGCAACAGGCGGCCCCCGTCAAGCGGCGCCCCGGGCAGCAGGTTGAACACGCCCAGGACGAGATTCATCACGGCGAGCCAGACGAGTGCGTAGGTGACCAGGCCGTCCCCTCCGACGAGCCAACCCGTCGCGGCGAAGGCGCCGCCGAGCACGAGGCTGGTGGCGGGGCCGGCGACCGCGACGACGGCGTCGGCCCGAGGGCTCGGTGGGGCGCCCTCGACCTCCGTGAGGCCGCCGAGCATCCACAACGTGATCTGGGTGACCGGCATGCCGTAGTGGCGCGCCGCCACCGCGTGGGCGACCTCGTGGGCGGCGAGGGTGAGGAGCAGCACGACGGCGGTGACGCTCCCGGTCGCCCAGCAGGCCGCGACGGACGACCCGGGCCGCGCGGCGGGCAGGGTGAGCGCGGAGACGACGTAGGCGAACACCACCAGGGCGACCAGGACCGACCAGTGGGCCCGGACCGGGACGCCCGCCCAGTGACCCAACGAGACACCGGTCCCGAAGGGCGTCTCCCGAGCCGGCGAGCGCGTCCGCGAGGAGCTGGGTGGCTGTGGTCCGGTGCTCTGCATGATCGGCCCTCTCCCGTGGTCCCTGCCCCGAGTCCAACACCCGGGGCGGTGCCCCGGCAGGGTCGAAGGTCCCCGCCGCCGGCGCCGGACGGCGCACCCGGGCCCAAGGACCGTCCGACCGGTGACGATCGACCGTGGGCGCGATCGCGGCGTGGTCCGAGAGTGAGGCCCATGGCCGTCCCCCTCGCCCCCGAGGCCCCTCACGTCCCCGCCGGAAGCGTCGTGGTCGGCGTCGACGACTCCGTCCACAGCGACCGCGCGCTCGACTGGGCTGCCGACGCGGCCGCCCAGGGGCACCGTGCCCTCGCCGTCGTCCACTCCGAGAACCCGATGGCGCCCCTCTACGGCACGTCACCCGGGATGGTCGCCGTCGACTGGACCGAGTTCCTCGCAGCGGCTCGCCGCGCCCACGAGCAGGTGGCGGCCCGAGCCGTGCAACGGGCCCGCGCCCGGCACCCCGGGCTCGAGGTCCACGAGGTCCTCGACGACCTCGATCCCCGGCTCCGTCTGGCCTCCGACTCCACGCAGGCGCACCTCCTGGTGCTGGGGACCCGGGGGCGTGGCCCCGTCGCGACCCTCGTGCTCGGTTCTGTGAGCGGCGCTCTCCTCCGAACGTCCGCCTGCCCGGTGGTGGTCGTGCGCGACGCCGTACGCGCTCCGGCCGGCCCTGTCGGTGGCGCGCACGACCGACGCGAGGTGGTCGTCGCGGTCGATGGGTCGCCCGACTCGCTCGCGGTGCTCGAGTTCGGCTTCGACCACGCGTCGCACACCGGCCGACCGGTCCGGGTCGTCCACCTGGTGTGGACGAACCCGACCGACGAGGCCCGCACGAGCTCCGAGGTCCTGCTGGCCGAGACCGTGGCGGGGCTCGGCGAGAGGTACCCCGACGTCGCCTGGACCTCCACGGTGCTGGCCGGCCCCCTGGCCGACACGATCGTCGACGCGCTGCACGACGCTGCCCTGATCGTCGTGGGCCGCCACCGCGCCCGCAGCCGCGACCGCCTGCTCTACCGCTCCACCGCGAGCACCGTGCTCGAGCACGCGCCGTGCCCGGTGGCCGTCGTACCGATCACGGCACCGCACCGGTGACCCGGATCAGATGAACAGCAGCTGCGCGCCGTTCGTCTTCTCGACGAAGTCGCTCGCGCTGATGATGCCCTCGACGTCGTCGTAGAGGTCGTCGGCGGTCAGGTGGTTCATGTCGGCCGACATCCGGCACGCCCACAGGTGCCCACCCGAGGCGACGATCTGCTCGAGGAACTCCGGCACCTCAGGGACGTCCATCTCGGCCAGGGACTTCCGCATCCGGGACGTCGCCATCGCGGTCATGCCCGGCAGGCCACCGAGCCCCTGCGGCAGGTGCGTCGCGGTGTTGCCCAGCACGGTGAACTTCAGGTCGCCCATGGTGGCCTTGGTGATCATGTCGAAGCCCCAGAACGTGAAGAACAGGTGGGTCTCGACGCCCTCGCCGAGCGCGGCGTTGGCGAGGATCAGGCCGGGGTAGGCCATGTCGAGGCTGCCCTTGGAGCAGAT
Source organism: Sphingomonas paucimobilis (assembly GCA_943371595.1). Lineage (GTDB taxonomy): Bacteria > Actinomycetota > Actinomycetes > Propionibacteriales > Nocardioidaceae > Nocardioides. Next base: position 723 of record CALRVO020000506.1, on the reverse strand, counting down.
GATGGCGAGCGTGCGTCCCTCGCTCGCGGGGTCGTCGAACGACGGTGCCACCGCCGGGGCCGGTCCGGAGGAGGTCGTGCCAGGGGTGCCGGTCAGGGCGGTCATCGTGGTTCTCCTCGAGTGGTTGGTGGTCAGACGCAGCCGTGCGGCTTGGGCAGCCCCGCGACGTAGGCCATCTTCTTGGCCGGCTTCTGGGGGAACAGCGCGAAGAGCTCCTTGACCGGGGTGCCGCTGCGGGCACCGACCCGACGCAGCGTCGCGGTCTCACCCGTCGCGGCGAAGTCGTCACGCAGGAAGCGCACGACGCTCCAGTGCGCATCGGTCATCTCGATGCCGATCTGGGCGGCCAGGGCGGCACCGAGGTCCTCGCTCCACTCGGCGGGGACGGTGAGGAAGCCCTCGTCGTCGACGTGGAACTCGTGGCCGGCGAGCGTGCTGGTGGTCATGACTGTCCCTCTCCGGCGCTGCTGCGCGCAGACTCGTCGGGGTCGACCGGGTGCTTGCCGGCCATCGACATGGCCGCCGGGAGCGGCATCGGTCGGCCCGGGAGCAGCACGTTCCAGTAGATCCAGCGGAACGCGAGCTTGCCGAGGTGGTTGGCGCGCGTCTCCTTGAGCAGGCCGAGCGGCCCGGCGAACGGCACGGGATAGGTGCCGGTCAGCGGCTCGGTGTCGTAGTTGAAGTCGATCAGCAGGGCCTTCTTGTCACCCGACTCGATGAAGC
>CALRVO020000505.1:0-3480 GCA_943371595.1 Sphingomonas paucimobilis | reverse complement strand
ACCTCGACCCCGTGCACGCGCCGCCCCGTCGCGGCCAGGTGCAGCGCGAAGCCGCCGACACCGCAGTAGAGGTCGAGCACCGTCGCCGGCGCCGCCCGGTCGGCCCAGGTCCGCGCCTGGGCGTAGAGCGCCGCGGCCACCGTCGTGTTGGTCTGGAAGAAGCTGCGCGGACCGAGGTGGAGGTCGATCCCGCCGACCTCGACCGGCAGGGTGCCCCGATCGGTGAGCAGCACCTCCTCCTCGCCCTCGAGCACCGCCTTGTGCGCGGGCTGGAGGTTGGCGCTGACGACCACCACCTCCGGGTGCGCGGCGAGCAGCGCCGGCAGGTGCTTGCGCAGCCGCGGCAGCGGCTCGGAGGAGCGCAGCACCCAGCGCACGAGGAACTCGCCGCGCGGCGACTCGGTCACCAGCACGTGCTTGAGCTCCCCGCGACGCGCGGGGACGTCGTACGGCGTGAGTGCGGCGCGGGTGACCAGGTCGGCCAGCGCGGGCAGCAGGGCGTGCATGGCCGGCGAGTAGAGCCCGCACGAGCGCAGGTCGACCCCACGCCCGTCGGTGTCGAGGATGCCGAGCGTCGGGGCCTCGACCGTGCCCCCGACGACCATCTTGGCCTTGTTGCGGAACCCCGCCTCGGCGCTCGCGACCGGCGGCAGCCAGGCCACCTGGTCGCTGCCGGGCAGGCCGGCCAGGGCCGCGCGGGCGTGGGCGTCCTTGGCGGCGAGCTGGTCGTCGTACGGCGTCAGCAGGTGGGTGCACGAGCGGCAGAGTCCTGCGTCGAAGTAGGCGCACTGCACCCGGCCACACTAGGACGCGACCGTCGCAGCGGCAGAAACTAGAACGTGTTCTTGACGCGCGTCAATTGTTCACTACGCTCGTCGCGTGACCCGGACCACACCCCGCACCACCCGCAGGCCCTCCGTCGCCGTCATCGGCGCCGGGATCAGCGGGCTGACCTCGGCCAAGATGCTCGCCGACTACGGCGTGCCCTTCACCGTCTTCGAGACCTCCGACCGCGTCGGCGGCAACTGGGCGTTCGGCAACCCCAACGGCCACAGCAGCGCCTACCGCTCGCTGCACATCGACACCTCCAAGCACCGGCTGTCCTTCAAGGACTTCCCGATGCCCGCGGACTACCCCGACTTCCCCCACCACACCCAGATCAAGGCCTACCTCGACTCCTACTGCGACGCGTTCGGGCTGCGCGAGCACATCGAGTTCGAGAACGGCGTGGCCCACGCGGCCAAGATCCCGGCCGCCGACGGCGGCGGCTGGTCGATCACCGACCAGCGCGGCGACGTACGCCGCTTCGACCTGCTGGTCGTCGCCAACGGCCACCACTGGGACCCCCGGGTCGCCGACTTCCCCGGTGAGTTCACCGGCGAGTCGATCCACTCCCACCACTACATCGACCCCAAGACCCCGCTCGACTTCTCCGGCAAGCGGATCCTCGTGGTGGGCCTGGGCAACAGCGCCGCCGACATCTCGGTCGAGCTGTCGAGCAAGTCGCTGCAGAACGAGGTCACCCTCTCGACGCGCAGCAGCGCCTGGATCGTGCCCAAGTACGTCTACGGGCTCCCCGCCGACAAGTACTTCGTCACCTCTCCCCACATCCCCCTGCACTGGCAGCGCTGGGTGATCCAGAAGATGCAGTTCATGACCGGCTCCAACCCCGAGCTCTACGGGCTGCCGGCGCCCAACCACAAGTTCTTCGAGGCCCACCCGACCCAGTCGGTCGAGCTCCCGCTGCGCCTGGGCTCGGGCGACATCACGCCGAAGGGCAACGTCGCGCGACTCGACGGGCGCACGGTCCACTTCGAGGACGGCACCTCCGGCGACTTCGACGTCATCGTCTACGCCACCGGCTACAACATCACGTTCCCGTTCTTCGACCCCGGCTTCATCAGCGCCCCCGGCAACCACATCCGGCTGTTCAAGCGGATGTTCAAGTCCGACGTCGACGACCTGGTCTTCATGGGCTTCGCCCAGGCGACCCCCACGCTGTTCCCCTTCGTCGAGGCCCAGGCCCGTCTGCTCGCGGCCTACGCCGTGGGTGCCTACGCGCTGCCGGCGCCGGCCGAGATGGAGCGCGTCATCGACGCCGACCAGCAGAAGTTCACCGGGCACGTGCTCGACCGCCCGCGCCACACCCAGCAGCTCGACTACTTCGTCTACGAGCACGACCTGCGCGCCAAGGAGATCCCCGCCGGCCTGGCGCGCGCCCGGGTGTCCGCGTGAGCAAGGGCGACGCCCGCCGCACGGCGCTGCTCGAGGCGCTCGACCTGCAGCTGCAGGAGTCGAGCCTCGACTCGATCACCATCGCCGACATCTCGCGTCGCGCGGGCGTGACCCGCTCCGCGTTCTACTTCTACTTCGCCAACAAGGCCCAGGCCACCGCCGCGCTGATGGAGGAGATGTACGCCGAGTCCGTCGCCGCGGCCGCCCTGCTCGACGGCGACGGACCGCCGGCCGCCCGGGTCGAGGCGATGGTGCGCGGGCTCTTCGGGGCCTGGGAGCGCCACCAGCACCTGTTCCGCGCGATGCTCGACGCGCGTGCCACCAACGCCGAGGTGCGTGCGATGTGGGACGCCGACCGTCAGTCGTTCGTGCCCCACCTGGCCGGTGTCGTCGAGGCCGCCGGCGGCCACCCCGACCCCGCCGCCCTCGCCTCGGTGCTGCTCGAGCTCAACGACCGGATGCTCGAACGCCTCGCCCTCGGCGGCGACCTCACCCGCGACCAGCTGGTCGACACCGTCGTGTCGATCTGGCTCCGCTCGATCTACGGAGGCCCCGCATGACCCCCACCCGCACCACGTTCCTCTCCGCGGGCGACACCCTCGACGCCTGGCACTTCGCCGGCCGCGCCGACCGGCCGGTGGTCGTGATGGCCCACGGCCTGGCCGGCACCAAGGACTCCGGGCTCGCCGCGTTCGCCGAGCCGCTGGCCGAGGCGGGCTACCACGTGCTCGCCTTCGACTACCGCGGCTTCGGAGCCTCGGGTGGCACCCCGCGCCAGACCGTCTCGGTCACCGCCCAGCAGGACGACTACCGCGCGGCCGTCGACGCCGCCCGCAAGCTGCCGGGTGTCGACCCGACCAGGGTCGTGCTCTGGGGCGTCTCGCTCGCCGGCGGTCACGTGCTCGCGGTCGCCGCGGGCCGCGACGACGTCGCCGCCGTCGTCGCGCTGACCCCGCTGGTCGACGGCGTCGCCGCCGGGCGGCTCGCCCTGCAGCACCACTCCCTCGGGTCGATCGCGCGCACCACCGCGCTCGGCGTACGCAGCAGGGTCGGGAGCACCCGGATGATCCCCGTCGTCGCCCGCCCCGGCGAGCTCGGCGCACTCACCCTCGACGGCTGTCTCGAGGACTACCTCGCCATCGCGGGCCCCACCTGGGTCAACGAGCTCGACGCCACCGTCGGCCTCGAGCTCGGTCGGCACCGGCCGACGAAGGTCGCGGGGGCCGTCACCGCCCCCACGCTCGT
>CALRVO020000504.1:0-3484 GCA_943371595.1 Sphingomonas paucimobilis | reverse complement strand
TGCGGCTGGGCGGGGGTCGCGGACGGCGACGGGCTGGTGCCACTGGAGTCCTTGACGCCCCGGGCCAGTCGGCCGGCGACGACGCCGGCGGCCAGGGCCCCGAGCAGGAAGGTGCCCGGACGACGACGGGCGAAGTCGCGCACGTCCTCGAGCAGGTCGCCCGGCTCGCGACCCTCGAGGTAGGAGGTGACGGACCTGGCGTGGCCGGCGACCTCGCGGGCCACGTCGGCGGCCAGCCCGCCGTCGCTGCGCTCGGCCATCTGGTCGAGGTCGTCGCCCAGGGTGCCGAGCGTCCCGACGAGCTTGTCGCGCTGCACGCGGGTCTGGTCCGCGGCCTGGCCGGCGACCTGGGTCGTGGCCTCGCTGGCGAGGGACCGGGCCTGGGCGGCGGCTTCGCCGGCGACCTTGCCGGCCTCGCTCTGCGCGACCCCGGCGACGTGCTTGCCCTCGTCGGCCGCGGTCGACGCGGTGGCCTGGGCCTTCTGGGCGGTGGGTGTCTCAGTCATGGGGAATCCCTTCGTTGACGGTGACTCCCGGTGCCCAGCCATGCGGGGCCGAGCCTCACCTGCGCAGGTGACTCCGGTGCCGGAACAGCGCCGCGCGCGCGGCGTTGGCCCCGGGGGCGCCGTGCACGCCCCCGCCCGGGTGGGCCGAGGCGGAGGCGAGGTAGAGCCCGCGCACCCCCGTCTCAGGCCGGCCCCACAGGGCGGGCACGGGCCGCAGCACCAGCTCCTGGTGCAGCTGGGCGGTGCCCCCGTTGAGGGAGCCGCCGACCAGGTTGGCGTTGCGCGCCTCGAGCTCGCGCGGACCCAGGACCCGCCGGCCGATGACGCGTGAGCCGAAGCCCGGCGCCAGCCGCTCGATGCGGGCCTGGATGCGGTCGCCGAAGCGTTGGCAGTCGTCGTGGTCCCAGCGGCCGGTGATCTCCCCGAGCTCGTCGGTGACGGGGGCGTCGGACTGCGGGACGTGCGTGTAGGCCCAGAACGACTCGGTGCCGGCGGGAGAGCGGGAGGGGTCGCTGGTGGTCATCTGGCCGGTCAGCAGGAACGGGTCGGCCGGGATGGTGTGCGAGGCGACCTGGGCCAGGGAGCGGCCCATCTCGTCGACGGAGTCGGCCACGTGCACGGTCCCCGCGGCGTACGGCGGTGGGCTGGCCCACGGGACCGGACCGCTGAGGGCCCAGTCGACCTTGACCGTGCCGGGGTCGAGCTCGAAGGACCGCATGCCGCGCGCGACGCGCGAGGGGACGTCGTCGGCGGCCAGCAGCCCACCTCCGGCACCCGAGCCGAAGAGCCGCAGGGCCGAGACGTCTGCGAGCACTGCTCTCGCTGCGTCGTGGCGCTCGCCGTGCTCGGTGAGCACGCCGACGGCCCGGCCGCCCTCGACGACGACCGAGGTGACGGCGGCGCCGGTGACGACCTCACCGCCACGGGCCTCCAGGCGCCGGCGCAGCGCGGCGGAGAGCTCGCCTGCACCGCCGCGCGGCACCGGGAACCCCACGGTCTGGCCGAGCATGGTCAGCAGCAGCCCGAAGAGCCCGGAGCCCGGCGAACCGATGGGGATGTCGGCGTGACCGGCGTTGCCGCTGATCAGCAGACCCGCGGCGTCACCACCGAAGCGGTGCTCGCCGAGCGCGGTCGCCGGGGTGAGCAGGGTGCGCACGAGGTCGAGGCCCCCGGCCGAGCGCAGCCGCGCCAGCACGCGTACGCCGGCACGCACCGGCGGGAACGGGCCGGTGAGCCCGGCGACGACCGGGTCGCCGATGCGGTCCCACAGCGCGCAGAGCTCGTGCCAGGCCGCGCCGTCACCGGGGTGCTGCTCGTCCATCAGGGCGGCGGTCACCTCGCGGTCGCGGTGCAGCACCGCCCACCGTCCGTCGGGCAGCGGGTGCCCGAGGACGGCTGGGGCGTGCGACCACTGCAGCCCGTGGCGCTCGAGCTGCAGCGGCACCAGGGCGGCCGAGGCCGCCGACAGCGGGTAGAAGGCGCTGAAGGTGTCCTGGACGAAGTCGGGGTGCAGCTCGCGGTCGCTGCGGACCGCACCACCGACCTCCTCCTGCGCCTCGACGACGAGCACCGACCACCCGGCGTCGGCCAGGTGGTTGGCGGCGACGAGCCCGTTGGGCCCGGCGCCGACGACGACGGCGTCGTGGGAGCTCACCTGCGCGCGGCCACGCGGTTCTCGGCGATGTAGGCCAGGCGTTGCAGCGTCTCGAGGTTGCGGACGCCGATCTGCGCGTCGCGCAGCAGCTTGGGCATCAGCAGGCCCGGGCCGGCGACGACGTCCTCGGTGATGGTCACCTTCGACCCCTCGGCGTGGGCCTCGACCTGCAGGTCGACCTCGGCCTCACCGGCCGGCCACCCGCGGGCCCGCAACCGCAGGTGGGTCGGCGCGTGGGACTCCAGCACCTCGGTGTTGTCGTCGATCAGGGCCGGCCAGACCCCCACGGAGTGGTGCAGCTTGGCCCCGGCGGCCGGCCAGTGCTCGTCGACCTCGCGCATCCTCGAGGCGCCGACGACCCACACGGGGTAGAGCCAGCCGTCCGCGAGGACGTCCCAGACCTGCTGCGGGGTGGCGTGGACGATCCTGCGACGGGTGCTCATGCGTCCGAGCCTGCCACGAGGTCCGCCACGGCGGGCGACGGTGCGAAGCGGTCCCACACGCGGTGGCCCGCCATCAGGGTCTGCACCTCGGCGAGCACGTCCTCGGGCCCGTCTCCGTTGACGAGGCCGGCCGCGCCGGCGTCGACGCCGGCGGCGACCAGGGCGTCCGCGCCCTCGCCCCAGGCGCCGATGACCTTGGCGTGCCGGAAGCACTCCTGCACCAGCAGCGCGACCCGAGGGTCGAGACCGGGCGCGCCGGTGCCGCCGGCCTTGACGTCGCGGCTCACCAGCGCGTCGGGACCGGGCGCCGGGCACCCGGCGAGCAGCAGCGCGTCGACCTCCACGGAGCGTCCTGCGGCGAAGGTGCGCTGGACCGCCTGACCGTCGACCTCACCGCCGCGCGCGGCGATCACCAGCGGCACCATGCCGGCGGCGTCGACCGCCTTGCGCAACGCACGCAGGCCGTCGAGGCTGTCCGGGGAGTCGACGTCGACGACGATCCCGACCATCCGTCCGTCGGCCGGCCACTCGCCGCCCAGCTGGGACAGCGCCGGGCTCGCCACCGCGTCGACCAGGTCGACGGTGGGCTCCGGCGCCGGCAGGCCCAGCCCGGTCGCGACCTCCTGGCAGAGCACCGGGTCGATGTTGGCCAGCGACAGGAGCTGGCGCTCCTTGACCGGCTGCTCGTAGACCTTGCTCAGCTCGAAGGTGTAGGCCGCGATGATGTGGTCCTTCTCGACCGGGGTCATGCTCCGCCAGAACAACCGGGCCTGGCTGAAGTGGTCGTCGTACGACGCGGGGTTGGCGCGCTCCTTGACCGCCTCGGTGACCCTCACCGGCAGGTCGGCCATGGCGCTCATGTCGGCGCCGGCGAGGAACGG
>CALRVO020000503.1:0-3497 GCA_943371595.1 Sphingomonas paucimobilis | reverse complement strand
TCAGCACAGTGGATGTCTTCAGCGGCCGGGCGCACAGTGCTCCCGGCACCGACCAAAGGAAAAGATCATGGCTCAGGGCACCGTCAAGTGGTTCAACGCTGACAAGGGCTTCGGCTTCATCGCGCAGGACGGCGGCGGCGAGGACGTGTTCGTCCACTTCTCCGCGATCCAGACGAGCGGCTACAAGTCCCTCGACGAGAACCAGAAGGTCGAGTTCGACCTGGCCCAGGGCCCCAAGGGTCCCCAGGCCGAGAACGTCCGCATCGCCTGACGTTCCACCTCTCACGACAGGCCCCGACCGCACTGCGGTCGGGGCCTGTCGCGTTGTGGGGCCCAGGTCCCCGTCCCCCTTTCGGGTGAGAGGCCGACGGGAACCGCGGAGCGGCTGCGTATCGCCGTCCTGGCGTGCACGATGACCGCATGCGCCCCGCCCGTCTGCCCACCCGTCTCTCCGCCACGCTGTCCGCCGGCCTGATCGCCGTGGGCCTGCTCGCGACCGTCTCGCTCGCACCTCCGGCCGTCGGTGTGACCAGCACCGGGAGCAGCACCGGGAGCACCGCGAGCCGGGCCGGCGGTGTCGGCGACTGCACCATGGACGGGCCCCGGCCGTGCGTCGTGTCGTTCACCGTCGACGGAGAGACCTCGAACGACTACTCCTACTCCGCGCGGACCTACCAGGTCGAGGGTCGGCCCGAGGTGAGCGTCCACGCGACCCGCCTCGGCGACTCCAACATGGGCACCACCTCGCTCACCCACACCTTCAGCGTCACTCTCGACCTGGGCGCGATCACGCCGGTGGTGGTCGCCGGCAACGCGCGCGACGTGACGGTCCGGCGCTCCCAGCCCGACGGCTTCCGGGTGACGGTGACCGGACGTCCGGTCGTCGTCTCGGGCCAGTGCGACCAGTCGGCCTACCCCTGGACGTGCCCGGAGCACGACGTGGTGGTCAAGGATCCGGCCGACTTCAACAACCGCGAGTTCGTCGGGACCTTCTCTCTGCAGGTCAGCGACTACGACAGCAGGCTCGGCGGAGACGGGCGTGACCCGCTCTACGGGCTCGACTACTTCACCAACGTCGCAGCCACCAGCATCCCGCCCGGCATCGTGCGCGACCAGGTGACCGGGACCTACCTGCTCGAGCTGCAGATGGGCAACCGACGCTTCCGCGAGAACGGCGCTCTCGTCCACGGGCGCTCCGAGCTCCGGATCCCAGACACGTTCCTGCGCAGGGCCTACGGCGTGCCGGACCCGGAGACGATGACCGGCACGAGCCTCAGCGTGGCCGGTGCCGGCCCTGAGGCCACGACATCGATCACCCGGGACGACGACGGCCGTGCGCTGGTCGTGCTGCTCGACGACCTCCGCTTCCCCGATGCCCGGGTCCCCGACAACTCGGTGCGCGCCGTCACCGCCCCCAGCGCACGACGGTCCTCGATGCGGACCGTCCGCATCAGAGCGGGTGTGCTCACCCCCGTCCGGCCGCACATCACCACGGCCCGGCGTACGGCGCAGCACCGGGCCCGGATCGACGTCGAGGGGGCCCGGGCTCGAGGCGCACGCATCACCGGCTACCAGGCGCGGTGCGCCACCGGGCGCGTCACCGTGCGGTCCAGGAGCGGCGCCCGCGAGGTCGTCGTCCGGGGGCTACGGCCCGCGCGCGCCTACCGTTGCCAGGTGCGCGCCCTGAGCAAGGCCGGTCCGAGCGCGTGGAGCGAGCCGAGGCGGGTGGCCCGACGGCCCTGACCCGGGCTCAGCACCTGGCCTAGTCTGGCCACCGATGTCCGAGACCGACCCACCCTCGCCGGGGCTGCTGCTCGTCGTCGACGCGCCGTCGCTGCTGCACCGCAACCACCACGCCCGGGTGGGGTCCGACCTGCGCGACCTCGGCAACCGTCCCGCGTGGGCGCTGCACGGCATGCTGCGCCAGGTCCTCGAGGCGGTCGACCGGTTCGACCCCGACCTCGCGGTCTTCGGCTTCGACGACCGGACGTCGTCCGTGCGCGCCACGACCTACCCCGACTACAAGGCCGGGCGCGCCGAGAAGCAGCCCGAGCTCGTCGACCAGCTCGACCGCGCGCCGGCGATGCTCGCCGCGATGGGGCTGCACACGGTCACTCCCCCGGGGCTCGAGGCCGACGACGTCAGCGCGTCGGCGGCGGCGTGGGCCGAGCGCGAGGGCTGGCAGTGCATCATCATCACCTCCGACCGCGACACCTTCGCCCACCTGAGCGCCGCGACCCGCGTCCTGCGGCTGATCGACGGCGGCATCCACGGATCGCCGCTGCTCGACCCGGCCCGCCTCCACACGATGTACGGCGTCGCAGCCGAGCACTACCTCGACTACGCCGCCCTGCGCGGCGACGCCAGCGACAACCTGCCCGGCGTCGCGGGCATCGGCAAGAAGACCGCGGAGCTGCTGCTGGCGGGGATGGGGTCGATGCAGGAGGTCTGGGCCGACCTCGAGCACGCCGGCGGCGCCAACCTGGTCGCGACGCTCGACTCGATCGCAGCCGAGCAGGGCGGACGCAGGATCGGTGCCGGGGTGCTCAAGAAGCTCACCGCCGACGGCGCCCGCGAGCAGTTCGAGTTCAACCGTTCGATGATGACCAGCCGCGACGACGTCGACCTCGGCCTGTCCCCCGACGGCGACGGCCCCGGACGGTTGCCGCTCGCGCAGGACATGGTGGCCCGGGTCGTCGGCTACCTCGGCGTCGCCGAGACGACCGACCTCGCGCTGCGGGTGCTCACGCACTCACCCTTCAGCACGGAATGACGCCCGCGTCGGGCCCGGTTCACCCCGCATGACTTCCATCGCGATCATCGGAGCAGGAGCAGGACTCGGCGCGGCAGTGGCTCGGCGGTTCGGCCGTGAGGGGCTGTCGGTCGGACTGGTCTCGCGCCACCAGGGGCGGCTCGACGCCCTCGCCACCGACCTGGCCGCCGACGGCGTCCAGGCCAAGGGGTTCGCGGCCGACGTACGCGACCCGGCGTCGCTGACGGCGGCGCTGCGTCAGGTCACCGAGGAGCTCGGGCCGATCGAGGTGCTGCAGTACAGCCCGCTGCCCGCCAAGGACTTCATGCGACCCGTGCTCGAGACCACGCCGGAGGACCTCGTCGGCCCCGTCGAGTTCTCGATCTACGGCTCCGTCGCCGCGGTGCACGCCGTCCTGCCCGGCATGCGGTTCCTCGGAGAGGACCGCGGCACGATCCTGTTCGTCAACGGCGGCTCGGCGGTCAAGCCCGGGCGCGGCGTCACCGGCACGTCCGTGGCGTTCGCCGGCCAGGCGGCCTACGCCGAGCTGCTCCACGAGGTGCTCGGCGAGGAGGGCATCCACGTCTCCCAGCTGATCATCGGCGGGGCCATCGAACCCGACAGCGACGACAAGAGCCCCGAGGCCCTCGCCGACCTGCTGTGGAACCTGCACACCGAGCGCGACACCTTCCGCACCCAGGTCAGCACCGACTAGGACGCGCCGAGTCGGCGCACATGTGCGCCG
>CALRVO020000502.1:0-3503 GCA_943371595.1 Sphingomonas paucimobilis | reverse complement strand
GGGCCCACGCCCGCGACCTGCTCGACATCTCGCCCGACGACCTCGCGGCCTGCGCGGCGACGGCGCAACGCCTGGCCCAGCGCCAGGTCGAGGCGCTGGGCGCCGACGGCGTCAACCTGGTCAACGCCTGCGGTGCGGCCGCGTGGCAGACGGTGTTCCACTTCCACGTCCACGTCGTGCCGCGCTACGCCGACGACCCGGCGCGCGACACCCTGACGCTGCCGTGGGTTCCGGCGCCGGGCGACCCCGACGCGATCGCGGCGACGGCCGAGCGGCTGCGGGCATGATCCGCGACCTGACCGCCGCCGAGGCCCGCGCCGCGCTGGTGTGCAAGTGGGGCGAGGTCGAGCCCGACGTGCTGCCGGCGTGGGTCGCCGAGATGGACTACGCCGTCGCCGACCCGATCCTCGAGGCGCTGCACCGTGCGGTGTCGGCCGGGATGACCGGCTACCCCCGATTCGGCCCCGGCGGTCCGCTCGGCGAGGCGTACGCCGGCTTCGCGGCGCGCCAGCTGGGGTTCACCGTCGACCCGGCGCGGGTCCTGCCGACGGTCGACGTGACCGCCGGGGTGCGGCTCGTGCTCGACGTGGTGGCTCCGGCCGGCGGGCTCGTCTTCCCGGTGCCGGGCTACAGCCCGCAGCTGGCGATCGCCGAGATCACCGGACGCCGGCGCCACGACCTGGTCGTCGACCCCGACGCCGAGCGGGCCGAGCTCGACCTCGGCCGGCTCGACCGGCTCTTCGCCGACGGCGCCCGGGTGCTGCTGCTCACCCAGCCGCACAACCCGTGGGGCCGCGCCTTCACCCGCGCCGAGCTGGAGGGCGTGCGCGACGTCGTGCTGCGCCACGGCGGTTTCGTGGTCTCCGACGAGATCCACGCCCCGTTGGTGCTCGACGGCCGCGACCACGTGTCCTACCTGGAGGTCGAGGGGACCAGCGACCACGCGGTCGCCGTGGTCGCGGCGTCCAAGGGCTTCAACGTCGCCGGCCTCAAGTGCGCCCAGCTGGTCACGGCCTCCGACCGGCTGCACACCGCCCTCGCCGAGGTGCCGATGGCGCGCAACGACTCGTGGTCGGTGCTCGGCGTCGAGGCCTCGATCGCTGCCTACACGCACGGTGACGACTGGCTGGCGGCGCTGCGGCTGCGTCTCGCGGCCCAGCGCGACCTGCTCGTCGCGCTCCTCACCGAGCACCTGCCGCTGGCCCGGCTGCGACCGGTCGAGGCGACGTACCTCGCCTGGATCGACCTGCGCGCCTACGGCCACGACGACCCGGCGGCCGTGGCGCTCGAGCGCTCCAGGGTCCGGGTCGCGCCCGGCCACGACTACCACCCCGGCCTCGGCGGGCACGTGCGGCTCAACTTCGCGACCAGCCCCGAGCGGTTGACCGAGATCGTTCACCGCCTCGCCACCGCCCTGACCTGAGCCGGGTCGAGGTGGCTCCTAGGGTGGAGCCGTGAAGATCACCGTCATCGGCTGCGGCTACCTCGGCGCGACCCACGCCGCCTGCATGGCCGAGCTCGGCCACGAGGTGCTGGGCGTCGAGATCGACCCGGCCAAGCGCGAGGCGCTGGCCGCGGGGTCGGTCCCGATGTACGAGCCCGGGCTCGAGGACCTGCTCGCCACGCACGTCGCCTCGGGCCGGCTGCGCTTCACCGACTCCTACGAGGAGGCGGGCGCGTTCGCCGACCTGCACTTCGTCTGCGTCGGCACCCCCCAGCTGCCCTCGAGCATGGGCGCCGACGTGTCCTACGTCGAGAGCGCGATCCGCTCGCTGGCCCCGCACCTCTCGCGCCCGTCGTACGTCGTGGGCAAGTCGACCGTGCCGGTCGGCACCGCGGCGCGGATGTCGGCGCTGCTGTCCGAGCTCGCGCCGGTCGGTGACGACGCCGAGCTGGTGTGGAACCCCGAGTTCCTGCGCGAGGGCTTCGCGGTCAAGGACACCCTCGAGCCCGACCGGATCGTGCTCGGCGTGACCTCGCAGCGGTCCGAGGAGGCGCTCCGGACCTTCTACGCGACCCTGGGACGCCCCGAGACGCCCGTCGTCATCACCGGCTACGAGACGGCCGAGCTGGTCAAGGTCGCCGCCAACTCGTTCCTCGCCACCAAGATCAGCTTCATCAACGCCGTCGGCGAGGTCTGCGACGCGGCCGGCGCCGACGTCGTCGAGCTGGCCGACGCGATCGGCCACGACGTGCGCATCGGGCGCAGGTTCCTCAACGCCGGCATCGGCTTCGGCGGCGGCTGCCTGCCCAAGGACATCCGCGCCTTCGTCCACCGCGCCGGCGAGCTCGGCGTCGAGGACGCCATGTCGTTCCTGCGGCAGGTCGACGACATCAACCAGCGGCAGCGGCTGCGCGCCACGCAGGTCGTCAAGGGCATGCTCGGCGGCACCGTGCTCGGGGCCCGGATCGGCGTGTGGGGCGCGGCCTTCAAGCCCGACTCCGACGACGTGCGCGACTCCCCCGCCCTCAACATCGCCGGCCAGCTGCACCTGCGCGGTGCCCACGTGAGCGTCTACGACCCCAAGGCCAACGAGACCGCCGCCGCCCGCTTCCCCACCCTGTCCTACGCCGACTCGGCCGTCGCCGCGGCCGAGGGCGCCGACATCCTGCTGCACCTCACCGAGTGGCCGGAGTTCCGCGCGGTCTCCCCCTCCGAGGTCGGCGAGGTGATGGCCCAGCGCCGGCTCCTCGACGGCCGCAACCTGCTCGACCTGGCCGCCTGGCGTGGTGCCGGGTTCGAGGCGCGCGGGCTCGGGCGGACGTAGGGGGCCCTGGCAGGTCCGGCGTCGTGGTCGGACGTACACAGACGCGTCGGCCCCGACCATCCACGCTCAGGTCACGACCTGGGAAGGCCGAGATCGCCCACTGTGTAGGTCCGGCTACGCCCGCACATGCCGAGGATCGGGCACGCACCCTCACGGTGGTCGAGGTGCGACGAGCGCTAGCGAGGAGCCTCGAGACCTGGTGAGGATCGCTACCAACCCGCGTGGTCACCCTGGCAGCGCCGGCTGCGGGGGTTTCGAGGCTCGTCGCTAGAGTTCCTCGCGCCTCAACCACCGTGGGCCGTCGCCCTGGCAGCGCCGGCTGCGGGGTTTCGAGGCTCGTCGCTAGAGCTCCTCGCGCCTCAACCACCGTGGGCGCCGGAATCTGCCGCGTCCTGTGCGCTCTCGTGCCGACGGTCGGGCACTCGCCCCCACGCGGTGGTCGAGGTGCGACGAGCGCCAGCGAGGAGCCTCGAGACCCCGCAGGTGCACGGCCACGTCCCCGAGATCCCTCACCAGATCTCGAGGCTCGGCCGCAGGCGGCCTCGCACCTCGATCGCCGTGAGGCGCCCGACCATGCCGCCAGGAGGGCTCCGCCCGACTCTGCCGCGCTGAGTGCGGAACACCCACCGTCCGGACTACGTGGAGCGACGGCTCGCGGCCAACCCGGGTCAGGGGTGCGGGGCCCAGCGCGGGTCGGCCTCGAGCAGCCGGCTCGGGTGGAAGCCCTCCCAGGTG
>CALRVO020000501.1:0-3506 GCA_943371595.1 Sphingomonas paucimobilis | reverse complement strand
ACGGCCGCTGCGACGCCTCGCCCAAGGGCGACCCGGCCGGCCAGCTCGTGCACGTGCTCGACGACACCACCATCGCGATCGCCGAGCGCCCCGGCAACCGCCGCGTCGACGGCTACAAGAACGTCCTGGCCAACCCCCACGTCGGCCTGCACTTCCTGATCCCGGGGCGCGGCGACACCCTGCGGGTCAACGGTCGGGCCCGGCTCGTGAGCGACGCGCCGTTCTTCGACGACATGATCGTCAAGGGCCACCGCCCGCTGCTGGCCGTCGTGGTCGACGTCGAGGAGGTGTTCTTCCACTGCGCCAAGGCCTTCATGAGGTCCGGCCTGTGGCAGCCCGAGACCTGGGACCCCGACGGCGTCGTGCCGCGCCGCGCGGTCATCGCCGCCACCGTCGAGTCGAGCGGTCAGAGCCTCGAGGAGCTCGACGACTACTACCGACCCGACAACTACAGCCGGGGGCTCTACCGATGACCTACCCGTTCCTCAAGGGTCACGGCACCCACAACGACTTCGTCCTGCTCCCCGACCACGACGGCTCCGTCCACGGCGACCTCGACGCCGACCGCGTGCGGGCGCTGTGCGACCGGCGCGGCGGCATCGGCGGCGACGGCGTGCTGCGGGTCGTGCGCCAGCGCGACCGGTGGTTCATGGACTACCGCAACGCCGACGGCTCGATCGCCGAGATGTGCGGCAACGGCATCCGGGTCTTCGCCCTCCACCTGGTGCAGGAGGGCCTGGCCGAGCCCGGTGCCGGGTTCGAGGTCGACACCCGTGACGGCGTCAAGACGGTCACGGTCGACGGCGACCAGGTCACCGTCGACATGGGCGTCCCCCGGGTGCTGGGTCGGTCGACGGTCTCGGTCGGCGAGCGCAGCTGGGTCGCCACCCACGTCGACGTCGGCAACCCCCACGCGGTCGCGTTCGTCGACGACCTCGCCGATGCCGGTCCGCTGCTCGAGGCGCCGGCC
Source organism: Sphingomonas paucimobilis (assembly GCA_943371595.1). Classification (GTDB taxonomy): domain Bacteria; phylum Actinomycetota; class Actinomycetes; order Propionibacteriales; family Nocardioidaceae; genus Nocardioides. The sequence continues at coordinate 2,536 of CALRVO020000501.1, read as the reverse complement.
CACGACGCCACCACCTATCCCGACGGCGTCAACGTCGAGTTCGTCGTACGCCGCGGCGAGGGTCACGTGGCGATGCGCGTCCACGAGCGCGGCTCGGGCGAGACCCAGGCCTGCGGCACCGGCGCCTGCGCGGTCGCGGTCGCCGCGGTGCCGGGCGAGGGTGAGATGACCTGCCGGGTCGACCAGCCCGGCGGCACCGTCACCATCCGCCGTACGGCGCAGGGGCGGGTGCTGATGACCGGGCCCGCCGTCGTCGTCGCCCGCGGCACGACCGACCTCTGACGCCGGGAGGGTCCAGGACGGGCGGACGACCGTGACACCATCGGTGTCACGTTGGCTATGCTCCGCGGCATGGACCTCAGTGGATCTTCTGCCATCGTCACCGGCGGCGCCTCCGGCATCGGCGCCGCGGCCGCCCGCCAGCTCGCCGCCCTCGGCGTCACCGTCGTGGTCGCCGACCTCCAGGCCGACAAGGGCGAGGCCCTGGCCGAGGAGATCAAGGGCGTCTTCGCCCACGTCGACGTCACCAACACCGAGCAGATCGCCGGCGCCGTCAAGGCCGCCGCCGACATCGCCCCGCTGCGTGCGGTGGTCAACTCCGCCGGCATCGGCTGGGCCCAGCGCACCATCGGTCGCGACGGCCAGCTCGAGTCGGCCCACTCCCTGGAGGCCTTCACCAAGGTCATCCAGATCAACCTCATCGGCACCTTCGACGTCGTGCGCCAGGCCGCGACCGTGATGAGCCAGAACGAGCCCGACGCCGACGGCTGCCGCGGCGCCATCGTCAACCTCGCCTCGGTCGCCGCCTTCGACGGCCAGATCGGCCAGGCGTCCTACTCCGCCTCCAAGGGCGGCGTCGTCGGCATGACCCTCCCGGTCGCCCGCGACCTGTCGGCCTCCGGCATCCGCCTCAACACCGTCGCCCCGGGCCTGATCGACACCCCGATCTACGGGGAGGGCCCCGACTCCGAGGCGTTCAAGGCCAACCTCGGTCAGAACGTGCTCTTCCCCAAGCGCCTCGGCACCGGCGCCGAGCTCGCCTCGATGGTCATCGAGTGCCTCACCAACTCCTACATGAACGGCGAGACCGTCCGCCTCGACGGCGGCATCCGGATGCCCCCCAAGTGACCCCCTCGCGCTGACCCGTCCTACATGTACGACGGGTCAGCGTGCCCGGACCCATCGACCCGTCGTACATGTACGACGGGTCGACGTCATGTGGTCAGCAGGGCAGGCGCAGGGTCCGGTCGGAGGTCAGGCGGTAGGTGCGGGAGCCGGCGGGCAGCCGCTCGAGGCGCAGGACGACCGGCCCGTCGGTGCGCACGCGCACGGAGCCGCAGCGCAGGCCGGCGCGGCGCATGTCGACGGCGAGCCGGGCGACGTTGTCGAGGTCGAGGGTCAGCACCCGTCCGACCGGCAGCGCCGCGCCGGGGACCCAGGTGAGGTCGGCGCGCAGGGCCGGCAGCGGGGTGGTGACGAGCGTCGGGCCGGTGCGGACGACGCGCTGGGCGCGCCCGGGCAGGGCTGTCGACGTCGCGCGCACCCGCGCCAGCGACCCGGGGGTCGAGCGGCGAGCGGCCAGCCCGGAGGTCCAGTACGCCGTGGTGGCGCCGATCCCGAGGCCGGAGCGGGTCAGGTGGGGGCGCCAGGTGTAGTCGACGTCGCGCGGGTCCCGCACCACGCGGGGACGGCCGAGGCCGTCGACCACCGTGTCGAAGCGGTCCTGGGTCGCCCACGCGAGGTGGTCCTCGCCGGGGTAGCGCACGAAGCGGTGGCGCAGGCCGAGGTCGTCGAAGCGCCCGACCTGGGCCTCGACGGAGGTGAAGGGGACCAGCTGGTCGAGGGTGCCCTGACCGATCCGGTAGGGCAGGTGGCGTGCGTTGCCGACGAGGGGGGCCGACGACCCGTCGCTGGTGCACGGCCCGCCGAACGCCGGGCGGGTCAGGCTCGCTCCGTCGACCGAGACCCCGCAGCGCGGCGGCCCGGCCAGGGCCACGGCGGCGGCGTACAGGTCGGGGTGGGCCAGACCCAGGTGGTATGCCGCCCAGCCGCCCATGGAGTAGCCGGTGATGACCGTACGCCGCGGGTCGAGCGTGTAGGCCTCGGCGGCCTGGCGCCACACCGACCAGTAGTCGACCTCGGCCTCGTCGAAGTACCAGCCGTCGGGACCGTGGCCCAGGGTGCTGGCGCAGACCGACCCGCGGCGCTCGCACAGCTGCTGCAGCAGGCGGGGGTCGTAGGCGGCGTACTGGTTGTGGTTGACGTCGAGCGAGTGCAGGATCCACGTCAGCGGGGCCGGGCGGTCCGCGCGGTAGGTGCGCGGCACGTAGACGGCGTAGGGCTGGACGCGGCCGAGCACGTTGGGCTCGCCGTCGCCGGTCAGGCTGGTCGGTGAGCCGGCGACGACGCCCTGGCCCAGGCGCAGCGACGAGACGTACCACCGGTTGCTGCTGCCGCGCACCAGCGGCTCGGGGGTGCTGCGCCGCGTCCGCAACGCGCCCCAGTCGACGGTGCGGGTGAACGACGAGACGTCGCC
>CALRVO020000500.1:0-3515 GCA_943371595.1 Sphingomonas paucimobilis | reverse complement strand
TCGGCCACAGCTCGTTGGGCGGGACGCCCGCGCCGTCCTCGTCGTCACGGTAGTGACCCTCGAAGCCGCCGCAGGTCGTCCCGACGTGCAGGTGGGACTCGTAGTTCTGCGTCGGGTCGAGCCCGGTGAGGGACAGCGTCGCCGTCGTCGTGTAGCCGGTGCCGTCGGCCGCGGAGACGAGGGTGCCCTCGCCGCCGATGCCGGCGCTGGCCTGGTCGACGACCTCGCCGGCGTAGGAGCCGAGCACGGTCGCGTCGACCTCGGGGGCCGTCACGTCCTCGTCGTCGCCCGCGACCACCACGGTGGTGGTGCCGGTGGCGGAGACGTTGCCGGCCACGTCGAAGGCGCGGTAGCGCACGACGTAGGAGCCGGGCGTGTCGAAGGACAGTGCCGTGGTGTACGCCGTCCAGGCGGTGGCCTCGTCGAGCTGGTACTCGATCCGGTCCACGCCCGAGGTGGCGTCGGTGGCGGCCAGGGTGACCGTCTTGGTGGTGTCGCCGGCCTCGGTGGCCGTGACGGTCGGGACGACCGTGTCGATCTTGACGGTCAGCGACTTGATCGCCTCGACGTTGCCCGCGACGTCGGTCGAGCGGTACTCGACCAGGCGGCTGCCCTCACCGGTCACGGGGACCGCGGCGGTGTAGGGGGTCCAGGCGCCTCCGGCGATGCGGTACTCGGTCGAGGCGACGCCCGACCCGTCCGTGCCGTCGGCGGCGTCCAGCGTGAACGACGGACGCGTGGTGTACCAGCCGGCCTGGCCGGTGGCGGCCGCGATGGTGTGCGTCGTCGTCGGGGCCGCGGTGTCGGTCGGCTCCTCCCCGCCCGGGTCACAGGTGCCGTCGGCACCGAGGGTGAACCAGTCGAAGCTCGCCGTGATGCCGGCCCCGGTGGCGTTGGCCCCCAGCGACAGCAGGCCGATGCGCGGGTTGGTGATGCCGGTGAGGTCGTAGCCCTCGGCCATCTCCGTCCACGTCTCGCCGTCGGCGCTGTAGGAGCCGATCACCTGGTTGCCGTCGGTGCTGCTCAGTCGCAGCCAGACCGTGGTCGGGAAGGTGGCCCCGAGGCCGTTGGTGTTGGTCTCGTCGGCGACGGCCGCGAGCTCCTTGGCGGTCTGGATGATGTTGGAGGCGGCGTCAGGCTCAGCGCTGCGTCCCTCGAAGACGTGCTTGAGGTAGTTGTCGTCGTCTCCGTAGATCAGCAGACCGGCCTGCTGGTACTGCCGGTTGATCGGTGCGCTGACCTTGGTGGTGGCCACGAACGGGCCGTCGGGGAGGTCGGTGAGGACCAGGTCCCGCGTGGTGTTTGTGGTCTGGTAGAGGTCGGTCGCCTCCATCGGGATCTTGACCGAGCCGTTGGAGACCACGAGGTTCCCGCTGGGCCGGACGGTGCTCCAGCCGGCGCCCAGCCCGTTGCCGTCGAACTGGTCGACGACGCAGCCCGGGTCGGTCGACCCGCAGGCGTCGGAGGCGAGCTCGAACGAGTCGAACTGCGCCGCGATGGTGGCGGCGGTCGCGTTGTTGGCGAACGCCGTCACCCCGACCCGCGGGTTGGTGATGCCGGCCAGGTCGAAGCCACGTGGCATCGCCGTCCAGGTCGTCCCGTCGGTGCTGTAGTCACCGGTGACGGCGGTGCCGTCGGTGCTGGTGAGCCGCAGCCACACGGTCGAGGGGAACCCGGCGCCGAGACCTGCGGTGTTGGCCTCGGTGGCCACCGCTCCCGTCTCCTTGGTCAGCTGGATGATGTTGCTGGCCACCGCGGGCGACGTGCTGCGGCCCTGGGCCACCATCTTGATGTAGTTGTCGTCGTCGCCGTAGATGATCAGGCCGGCCTGCTGGTACTGCCGGTCGATCGGCGCCGTCACCTTGGTGACGAGCTGGAACGGACCTGCGGGCAGGTCGCGCAGCACGAGGTCACCAGCCGTGTTGGTGGTCTGGTAGAGGTCGGTGCCGGCCATCGGGATGGTGAGGTTGCCACCGGAGACCGAGACGTTGCCCGACGGGCGGACGACCTCCCACGTGTCGGCGAGCGAGGTGCCGTCGAAGTTCTCGAGGCAGTCGTTGCCACCGCCGCACGGGGTCGCCGTGTCGTCGGGGGTGAGGGTGAAGTAGTCGTACTGCGCCGTGATGCCGACCGACGCCGCCTGGCTGCCCAGGGTGAGCAGACCGATCTTGGGTGCGGTGATGCCGGTCAGGTCACGCGGCGCCGTACCGGCGAGGGCGGTGTAGGTGACCCCGTCAGAGCTGTAGGAGAAGGTCACCACGTTGCCGTCGGTGCTCTTCATCCTCAGCCACACGGTGTCGGGGAACGCCGCGCCCAGGTTGGCCGAGTTGGTCTCCGACGCGGTGCCGTTGAGCTCCTTGGCGACCTGGATGATGTTGTTGGCCTTGTTGGGGGTCGTGGAGCGACCCGAGTAGACCAGCTTGAGGTAGTTGTTGTCGTCGCCGTAGATCACGAGGCCCGCCTGCTGGTAGGCGCGCGTCGCGGGCAGCGTGAGCTTGGTCGTGGCCTCGAAGGCACCGGCCGGAAGGTCCTGGAGGATGACGTTCGGCGTGGTGTTCGTGGTCTGGTAGATGTCCGTCGCAGTGACCGGGACGTTGAGCGAACCGTCGGCGACGGTCAGCGTCTGGTCGACCCGCACGCTGCGGTTCCACCGGTCGGTGTCCAGGGTGTCGCCCACGAAGTCGTCGGAACGGCCGCTGAAGCAGATGTCCTGGGCCGGCCGCACGATGACCTGGAGCGTGCGGGACGCCTTGGCCCCGCGCGCGTCGGTCGCCTCGAGCGACACCGTGTAGGTGCCCGGCGCGGCGAACGTGTGGCTGGGGTTGGCCTCGGTCGAGGTCGCCCCGTCGCCGAAGCTCCACGCGTAGGTCAGCGGGGTGTCACCGTCGGGGTCGGTCACCGTGCTGGTGAACGCCACCGGCAGCGGGGCCTCGCCGTTGAGGGTGCTCGCACTGATGGCGACGGCCGGCGGCGAGTTGTCGGTGATGCCCCGCCCGATGAAGTCGAGCGAGTTCACGTTGGCCCCACCGGTGGTGGCGACGAAGTACAGCGGTCCGCTGGTCGTCGTCGCTCCGGTGAGCGTGGTCGTCACGTTCTGGTAGGTCTGCGCGCCACCGGTGTTCGGCACCGTCAGGGTGCCGATCGTGGTGCCCGTGGGCGAGCCCTGGCGCACGTCGAACGCCGCGCCGGCGGTGGCGGAGGCCGCCCGCATCGTGATGCCGGTGATCCCCGAGAGGTTCATGACGTCCCAGCGGAACCAGTCGCCGGTCTCGACACCGTTGACGTTGAGGCCGCCACCGGAGTCGGTGGTCGTCTGCGTCGTCACGCCCGGGGTGCCGGCGGTGTTGGTGCCGGTGCGACCGGTCTGGTCGAAGAACTCGGCCTCCTTGTGCTTGGTGTGCACGACGATGCCGTCGACCGTGGTCAGCGCACCGGCGGCGCCGGCCCCGTTGTCGGTGTAGGTCGCCTTGATGGTGCCGAAGATGTTGGCGCCCACGTGCCCGGCGTCACCGGGG
>CALRVO020000499.1:0-3515 GCA_943371595.1 Sphingomonas paucimobilis | reverse complement strand
GGTGACCACCGTGTGGTGGCGTCGTACGGCGGTGACCACCGTGTGGTGGCGTTGTACGACGGCCGGGCCACACGGTGGTCGAGGAGGTTGCCCTGGCAACCGTCACGAGACCTTTCGACCGCAGGGGCAGATCGGGTCGTCGTGAGCCTGCGGTGGTGTGGTCTCGTGACGGTCGCGGGCGACCTCCTCGACCCCGGTGGGTCAGCCGCGGCGTACCCGACGGATCCGGATGGGGCCCTTGGCGGTCGAGGGGTCGACGACGTGGCCGGCCTGGGTGATCTCGACGTCGCCGGCGTCGACGAGGCGGCGGGCGGCACGACGCGCGGGCTCCATCAGGTCGCGCCACTGCGACTTCTCCTCCGCCGCCACCACGCGGGCCGCCTCGGAGGGGCAGATCGTGGCGCCACCGGCGCGGGCGTCGAGCAGCGTGAGGATCGAGGCCTCCAGGGCCCGGTCGGTCGGGTCGACGCCGCGACGACGGCAGGCGGTCGAGCAGTAGCGGACCGAGTCCCAGTCGCGCTCCCACTTCTTGCGCCACTCGATCGTGCGACCGCAGGCCGCGCAGGTCTTGGGGGCAGGAGGCATGCCCCCAGCCTGTCGCCGAGGGCGCGGGCGCGCCCCACCCGGATGGCGCAGCACCTGCGGTCCAGACCACCCGGCTGCGGGCCGCCGCTGGGTCTAGGGTCACGCCGTGGGCAAGGTCGTGGGGTACGCCGTCGCGCTCGGGTTGCTGGTCACCGCGCTGTTCGTGCCTGCCTGGGTGGTCTCCTACGTCGACGCCGCGCAGGCGGCCGCCAGTGCCAGCGACGACACCCCGGAGCCCACGACCATCACCGACTACGACGCGACCTTCGACCTGGCCGCCGACGGGGAGCTGCGGGTCGAGGAGCGGCTGACGGTGTCGTTCCCGCCGTACACCCCGCGGCACGGCATCTTCCGCTTCTGGGACCGCGTCGACGCCTCCGACGACGGGGTCCGCCGCCGCGTCGACGACGTCGCGGTGACCCTCGACGGCCAGGCGGTGCCCTTCGAGCTGTCGACGACCGAGCACGGCCGTTTCGACGTCGCCAAGATCGGCGACCCCGACGTCTACGTCGACCCCGGCGAGCACCTCTACGTGCTCAGCTACCGGGTGACCGACGCGATCGAGCCCGGCTACGCCGGCCTGCCCAGCTCGCTGCACTGGGACCTGGTCCCGTCGGGCTGGCAGCAGGACATCGACCAGGCCCGGCTGACCGTCCGGCTGCCCGCACCCGCGCGCAACGTGCAGTGCGGCATCGGTCTCGGGGGCTTCCCGCCCGCCTGCGACCGGATCACCGGCGAGGACTCCACCACCGTGGTCGTCCGCACCGGCCCACTGCCCGACCACACGCCCGTGACGCTGCGGGTCGGCCTCGACGTGCCCACGCCCGAGACGCCGCGCCTGCCGTGGGCGCCGACCTACGACATCGTGCTCGGCCAGAGCCTGCCCGTGCTCGGCGGTGTGGTCGGGGCGTCGGTGCTCGCCCTGCTGCTCGGCGTCGTCGCGGCGCGGCGCGCCCGCGAGCGGCCCCCGGCCTTCCCGCTGTCCTACGAGCCGCCGGCCGGGATCGGGCCGGCCCAGGCGGCGTACGTCCTGACCGAGGAGACCGACCGCAGCGCCTACGTCGCCAGCCTGATGTGGGCCGCCGAGCACGGGGCCGTCGACCTCGTGCGCAGCGGCGACACCTGGACGGTCTCCGACAAGGCCGGTGCCGCCGGCTGGACCGGTCTCGACCCGGTCACCACCAGCACCGCGCACCTGCTCGGCGGCCCGGGCACGTCGTTCACCGCCGACCCGTCGAGCGTCGCCGCGGGGGAGCGGCTCAAGACCGAGATCGCGACCTTCGACTCCTACACCCGTGCGTGGGCCACGGCCTCGGGCAACCTGGAGGTCATCTCGGGGGTGCGCGCCCTCGCGGTCCTGGTGTTCGCCTGCCTCGTGGCGGTCGCCGCGGCCGTGTTCTGGAACCCCTTCGACATGACGCTGACCGGTCTGGTGCCCGGCGCCTTCGCGATCGCCGCGATCTCGCTGTTGCGGCCCGGAGCGCTCACCCGGCGTACGCCGGCCGGGCGCGAGCTCTGGAGCCGGGTCGGCGGGTTCGAGCGGATCCTGTCGACGCCCTCGGCGGTCGACCGCTTCGAGTTCTCCGGCCGCGAGGATCTCTACACCGCCTACGTGCCGTGGGCCGTCGCGTTCGGCTGCGCCGACGAGTGGGCCGAGAAGTACCGCACCGAGATGGGCCACGAGCCGCCGGCGCCGCACTACTTCGCCGGCGGCTACTCCGGCGGCGGCTGGTCCGGCTACGGCGTCGCCTCGATGGTCACCGACTTCGACGCCACCCTCGGCAGCGCCATCTCGGCCTACGACGCCACCCAGTCGTCCTCGAGCAGCGGCGGAGGCGGCGGTGGCGGTGGGGGCGGCGGCGGCGGAGGAGGCGGTTCGTGGTGACCCGTGACAACCCGAGGAAGAGGTCGTGATGATCCCCATCGTCATCGTGGTCGTCGTGCTGCTGGCCCTGGCGGGCTTCGCGGTCGTCGCCTTCAACAAGCTCCGCACCGCTGACATCGGCGCGCAGGAGGCGTTGGGCGGCATCGACGTCCAGCTCACGAGGCGCGCCGAGCTGGTGCCCAACCTGGTGCAGACCGTCAAGGGGTACGCCGCCCACGAGAAGTCGGTCCTCGACGACGTGACCCGCGCCCGGACCCAGGTGCAGCAGGCCGCGTCGGGTGCCGACGTGCCCGCCAAGGCGGCGGCCGACGCGGCGCTGCAGCAGTCGCTGGTGCGGGTCGAGGCGGTGGCCGAGGCCTACCCCGACCTGAAGGCCAACGCCGGCTTCGTCGACCTGCAGCGCCAGCTCGCCGAGACCGAGGGCCAGGTCGCCTTCGCCCGGCAGTACTACAACGACGCCGTCGCCACCCTCAACACCCTCGTCGCGACGTTCCCGTGGCTGCTGCTCGTGGGTCTGGCCGGGGTCTCCAAGCGCGAGTTCTACGACGCGCCCGCCGGGCACGACGCCGTGCCGGGGGTGGAGTTCTAAACCGTCTCGGGACGGCCTACGCCGTCGGCTCGTTCGTCGTCGACGGCGTGCCCGACCCCCACCCCGTTGACCTCTGACGACAGCCGTGGCTCGACGAGCAACACCGAGATGGCCGCGACCGCGATCGAGCCGACGACCAGCAGCCCGATGTAGACCGACGACAGGCCGTGGTCGATCAGGTAGCCAGCGAACGGCGGGGCGATGATCGAGGGCAGGCTGAACGACGCCGAGCTGAGCGCGTTGTAGCGCCCGCGCAGGTGGTCGGGGGCGAGGTCGTTGACCAGGGCCGGGATGGTCGGTTGGAGCAGGGTCTCGCCCAGCGCGAACACCGAGGCGAACGCCGCCACGAGCAGGGTGGCGCCCAGGGTGCCGGGCACGAGGCCGGCGGCGCCGAGGACCAGCCACGAGACGGCCCAGACGAACCCCATCGCCGCGATCACCCGGGTGCGGCGCAGG
>CALRVO020000498.1:0-3527 GCA_943371595.1 Sphingomonas paucimobilis | reverse complement strand
CGCGGTGGCCCGGGTGGGTCAGCGGCGGGCGCCGGCGCGGGCGGGCGCGGCGGGCGCCGCAACCGCACCCGCGAGGACGGCACCGACCGCGACCTGTTCGACGACGGCGACGGCTGGCTCGACGACGAGGCGGGTCCCGACGTCCTGAGGTGAGCGCTCCGGGCGTGCGCTCAGGCGCTGCGGGCCGCGCGGGTCGAGGCGAACGACAGGTCGAGGCCCTCGCGCAGCAGGGCGATCAGGTCGGGCACCTCGTCGATGGCCAGGCGGAAGGTCGCCGCGCAGACGTTGTCGCGCCACAGCGACAGCACGCACACGTCGGCCTCCTGGTGCCACGAGACGCGCAGCGCGCGCTCGCCCCCGCGGGAGTCGAGGAAGATCGCCCCCGGGGAGGTCAGCGAGCGCGCGGCCGTCATCGACCCATCATGCGCCGACCGGCTGCCTTTGTCAGCGGTCACGCCTAAACTCGCCACCATGCCCGAGCTGCCCGAGGTGGAAGCACTGGCCCTCGACCTGCGGGGCCGGCTCGACGGCCACGCGATCGCGGCCGTCCACCTGGCGGCGTTCAGCGCGCTGAAGACCTACGACCCGCCGGTCTCGGCGCTCAGCGGCCTGCTCGTCGACGACGTCACCCGGCACGGCAAGTTCCTCGACATTGAGGCCTCGGGGCTCCACGTCATCCTCCACCTCGCCCGGGCCGGTTGGGTGCGCTGGAAGGACGAGGTGCCGGCGCTGCCGCCACGCCCCAACAGCAAGAGCGGGCTGGCCGTGCGCATCGTGCTCGACGACGACAGCGGGCTCGACGTCACCGAGGCCGGCACCAAGAAGTCGCTGGCGATGTACGTCGTCCGCGACCCGCAGGAGGTACCCGGCATCGCCAGCCTGGGCCCCGACCCGCTCACCGACGACTTCACCCCCGCGGTGCTGGGCGCGATCCTCGAGCGCGAGGGTCGCAAGCAGATCAAGGGCGTGCTGCGCCACCAGGGCACCATCGCCGGCATCGGCAACGCCTACTCCGACGAGATCCTGCACGCCGCCAGGATGTCGCCCTACCGACCGGCCAGCGCGATCGTCGAGGCCGGCGAGCTCGACCTGCTCCACGCCGCGATCCGCACCACCATCGGCGACGCCGTCGACCGCTCCCGCGGGCTCGCGGCCAGCGAGCTCAAGGGCGAGAAGAAGAGCCACCTCGCCGTCCACGGCCAGACCGGCAAGGCCTGCCCGGTCTGCGGCGACACGGTGCGCGAGGTGTCCTTCGCCGACTCGAGCCTGCAGTACTGCCCGACCTGCCAGACCGGTGGCAAGCCCCTGGCCGACCGGCGGATGTCCAAGCTGCTGAAGTGAGTGGGCCCCTGACCGGACCGACCGCCGTGATAGTCAGTGCGTCATGAACGTTCCCACCGTTGCCGTGTCCGGCGTGCCGCACCCCCTGCCCGAGGAGCTCACGGTCCTCGACGTGCGCGAGACCCACGAGTGGGACGCGGGGCACATCGACGGCGCCCTGCACGTGCCGCTGGGCGAGCTGTCGGAGCGCCTGGGCGAGGTCGGCGACGGGCAGACCCTCGTGGTGTGCAAGGTCGGCGGTCGCTCGGGGCAGGCCGTGGCGTGGCTGGCCCAGCAGGGCTACGACGTGGTCAACCTCGACGGCGGGATGCTGGAGTGGCAGGGCGCCGGCCGCCCGATGGTGAGCGAGACCGGCGCCCCGCCCCAGGTCGTCTGACCGGGCAGGATCCGGCCGGTCCTAGCCGCAGTAGTCGCGAGCCCACTCGTCGAAGGCGTCCGACTTCTTCTTGTCGTCCCCGGTGATCATGGTGTCCAGGTAGTCGTCGTCCTCGTCCTCGAAGGCCTGCGCGAGCTTGTCCTCGTCGATGTCCTCAGCGGCGTCGATGCTGACCTCGAAGCCCCCGCGGGCCTCGTCGGGAATGTCCTCGGGGGTGCCAACGTCCTTGAGGTCGTCGATGTAGGTCTCGAGGGCGTCGGTGAGCGTGGCGGCCTGCTCCTGCGCCGACGCGTCGCCGAACGAGTCGCCGAGGTCGGGCGTGGCGAGGTAGGCCTCGCAGAAGTCGTCCTTCGAGGCGTCCTCCGGGGCGCCGGAGGAGCCCCCGCCGCACGCGGTGAGGGAGACGGCGAGCAGGGCCGGGACAGTCAGTGCGGACAGACGTCGGGCCAGGGGGGTCGTGGTCATGGTGCCGACCTTCCCCGCCCCCGGCTGCGCCAACCCCACCCGAGGAATCAGGGGGTAGGCGCAGCCCGGCAGGATCCGGCCGGTCCTAGCCGCAGTAGTCGCTGGCCCAGTCCTCGAAGGCCTTGGTCTTCTCCTGGTCGTCCTCCGAGACGAGGTTGTTGAAGAACTCGTTGTCCTTCTTCTCGATCGCCTCCTGGATGTCGTCCTGGCTGATGTCGCGGGCCGAGTCGAGGCTGACCTCGAAGCCCTCACGGGCGTCGTCCGGGATGTCCTCCGGCGTGCCGACCTCCTCGAAGTCGTCGGCGAGCTTGTCGAGGGCGTCCTTGATGGCCTTGGCCTGCTCCTCGGGCGAGGCCTCGTCGAGCGAGTCGCCGAGGTCGGGCTCGGCCTGGTAGGCCTGGCAGAAGTCGTCCTTGGACGCGTCCTCCGGCGCTCCCGAGGCGCCGCCGCCACCGCAGGCGGTGAGCGTGAGGGCCAGCAGGGCCGGGGCGGCGAGCGCGGACAGGCGTCGGGTCGTGGTGGTGGTCATGGGTCCACCATCCCCGGCCCCGGGTGCGACGACCTAACTGAAGGCGGGGGGCAGGGGGACGGCGAGCACCTCGGGCAGCCGGGCCAGGTAGGCGTCGCGGCTGGTCTCCTGCACCCCGAGCGAGGCCAGGTGCGGCGTCGACCACTGCACGTCGACCAACCGGTGCGGGGCGTGCTCGTCGGACAGCAGGTCGACCAGCCCGACGAGCGCCACCTTGGAGGCGTCGGTGGCGCGGTGGAACATCGACTCGCCGGCGAACAGCCCCCCGATGGCCAGGCCGTAGAGCCCACCCACGAGCCGGCCGTCGCGCCAGGTCTCGACCGAGTGGGCCCAGCCGAGCTCGTGCAGCCGGGTGTAGGCCTGCCGGATCGGTCGGTCGATCCAGCCGTGCGGACGGCGGGGGTCGGCGCACGCGTCGAGCACCTCGGCGAACGCGGTGTCGACCCGGACCTCGAAGTCACGGCACGAGCGCCGCAGCGAGCGCGACACGACCAGCGCGTCGAGCGGCAGCACGCCGCGGCGTACGGGGGACCACCAGCCCATCGGCTCGTGCCGCCCGCCCGGGGCCGCGCCGAGCGGCATCGGGAACAGCCCGTGCCGGTAGGCGGCCAGCACCGTGCCGGGCTCGAGGTCGGCGCCCATGGCCACCAGGTCGTCGTCGGGGTCGGCCCGCGGCCCGTCGACGGGGTCGAAGCGCCAGCGCGAGGGCGGTGGCTCGACGGGCATGCCGCCGACCGTACCCGTGACGGCCGGTCGGCCTGGCAGCCCGGCAGCCGTTCGTGCGCTCGGGAGAGGGGTCCACGTGGGCCCCTCTCC
>CALRVO020000497.1:0-3545 GCA_943371595.1 Sphingomonas paucimobilis | reverse complement strand
ATTCCGCCATTGTTGGAGGCAACACGGCGAAGTCGTGTTCGTTCTTCAGGGGTTCGACAGGTTACCCCTGTCTGCCTGGCCGATGGGACGCTCCTCGTGTGAAGGTGACTCTTGCCGCCGCGTTTGCGAGGCGGTGTCAGGGATGTGGGTCTCGTCGACCGGGCCGACGAGGTCGTCTTCGAAGCGACGTAGCTCGGTCGCGGCTCGCTGCCACTCGTCGGGGTTAAGCCCTTGCTGCAAAGCGGCTGACACGATGGAGGCCAGCATGCTCGTCTTTCCCGGTGGGATTTGGTCGAGTGCGCACCAGGCTTTAGCGCCGTCGCCGGCCATCCACCAGCTGAAGCCCGCGAGCGCCGCTGGGGCGGCACGCACTTCGTCGGGCGCTCTTCGGGTGAGGTTGGTCCACAGCGCCGCGTGCGAGTGGGCGTTCTCGCGTGTGATGTCTTCCCAGACAGCGTCGCAAGTAGCGTCGGACTTGAGCGTCAGCAGCAGGCGGGACCCGTCGGCGTCGCTTAATCGGTTCCCGTCTCGGTTGAACTGGGATACACGCCGCATGGCCCAGAACCGATCCGGCGAAGGACTGCGGGGGTCCGCCAGCGCTCGGGACTGTTTGAGCGTCTCGCCGATCGGCGCGCGGTCGCCGACGAACGACTCGGCCATGGCCTCGCGTGAGTCTGCGGGCTGTCTGGCGCCCGCGAGCACCGTGGCGGCTGCGAGCCGGCCCTCGACCTCTTCGGTGTGCAGTCCACCGGCTCCTGTTCTGAAGTCGGCCCAGCGCTCACCGTCCGACCACAACCGCAACTTGATCTCGAACCCGGCGTCTCGCAGCCCGGCGGCGAGGTGATCGCTCGCCCCGTCGGCCGCGACACCGTCGTCGGAGACGCAGACCAACGCGAGTGCAGCGCCGGGCCGGGCGTTAGGTCGGTATGCATCAAGAACGACTCTCAGGACCTCGTCGCGATCCACGGGCGAAGGGGTTAGGTTCACCCGGGCGCACGGCAGACCCGTCTCGGCTGTGACCGGCACGATGACGATGGACTCTTGTGGCTTGAAGCCGAGCATGTGCGGGATTGCGGCGATGAGCTCGTCGGGGGTGTTGACCGTCAGCCTCATCGCGCGGCCGCCCCCATCGACTCTCGGCAGTCGCCAACTATCTCGGCATCGCCCGCCGGTGTTGACCTCTCGATCGCTGCGGCGGATGGGGGCGCGCCGGTTTCGACGTCCCCGGGCTGCGCGGCGCTCTCGGTTGGGGGCTCGCCGTCAGGGTCTGTTGAGTCGCCTGTCCAGCGCCGCAGCCGGGTCGCCTCACGGGTGTCGAGACTTCCGCCACACCACTCGACCGCCTCCCGTACCGATAGGCCTTCGGTCTCGATGAGTGCGCGAAGGGCTGCGCCTGCTCGTGCCTCGGTGACCTCGATGGCCAGGTCGCGTTCGGCGATGGCGACCATGATGGTCTCCGCGTGCGCGACCACGCGGCGTTCCTTCTGGAGTCGCTCTTGTCGGCGGCGCTCAACCACCTCGCGCGTCTTGCGCCGTGCGATCTGTCGCAGCGTCTGCTGACTGGATTGGTTCATGGTGCTGGCTCCCGCCTCGTGACAACTCGTGGACGGGCTCCTAGGGATCTCGGCAACTGCGGAGCGATCACCACTTAGGCCAAATTCGCAACGGCTCGCCACCCGAGCCATCCCGGCACGACCGAACGAACCAGGTCCAGACGACAGACCAGAATCGACCGAACGTCGATGTCCCCCGTCGATCCGCGCAAGACGAAGTGCCACACACCTCTTGCATTCCCGGTGACGTGAATAGATTGAATAGGCAAGAAGTCTGCGCTCGGTGATAGTCCCCGGCGGCGCTTCGCACCTAGGTGACCGTGACCATGAGCATCCACAAGCTCACCGCGGGATCGGGGTACGACTACCTGACCCGTCAGGTCGCCGCCTTGGACGCCACCGACAAGGGACACGTCGGGCTGGCGAGCTACTACACCGAGAAGGGCGAGACCCCCGGAGTGTGGGTCGGCTCCGGGATGGCCGGCCTGGAGGGCCTGGACGCCGGCGACCTGGTCACCGCCGAACACATGCAAAACCTGTTCGGCGCCGGCCACCACCCGCTGGCCACCGAGCGCACCAAGGCGCTCGATCTGCAGATCGGTCGCCCCGACCAGCCATCCCCCACCGCGGCCGACTACAAGGTCGCAGCCCGACTGGGCACGCCGTACAAGGTCTACGAGAACGACGTTTCCCCATTCCGGATCGAGGTCGCCAAGCAGATCGCCGCGGTGAACGCGGGCGCCGGGCTGCCCGGTGACTGGCCGGTGCCGGCACCGGAACGGGCGAAGATCCGCACCGACGTCGCCCGTGGGTTCTTCCAGGCCGAACACGGCCGCGAGCCGGCTGATGCCCGCGAGCTCGCGGCCACGATCGCCAAGCACTCCCGCCCGAGGACCAACGCCGTGGCCGGTTACGACCTGACGTTCTCCCCGGTCAAGAGCGTCTCGGTGCTCTGGGCGATCTCCGATCCGAAGACCGCCGCGGTGATCGAGCGAGCTCACCAGGCCGCGATCAAGGACGCGGTCGGCTTCATTGAGGCCAAGGCACTGTTCACCCGTCGAGGCACCAACGGCGTACGCCAGGTCGACGTCGAGGGCCTGATCGGGACCGCGTTCACTCACCGTGACTCCCGCGCCGGCGATCCCGACCTGCACACGCACCTGGCCATCTCGAACAAGGTGAAGACGCTCTCCCCCGACGGGACCGGGACCTGGCTGGCCATCGACGGGAGGCCGCTGCACAAGGCGGTCGTGTCGGCTTCGGAGACCTACAACACCGCCCTGGAGCGGCACCTGGTCGACGCCCTCGGGGTGCGGTTCGCCGAGCGCCCCAACGAAGACGCCCGCAAGCGACCGGTGCGCGAGATCGTCGGCGTCAACCCCGACCTGAACCGGCGGTTCTCCAAGCGCCGGATCAGCGTCGAGGGCCGCCGCAAGGTCCTCGCCGCCGCGTTCCAAGCAGCCCACGGCCGCCCGCCCACGCCGGTCGAGACCATCCAGCTGTCCCAGCAGGCGACCCTGGAGACCCGGGAGACCAAGCACGAGCCGCGGTCGCTTGCCGAGCAGCGCGAGGCGTGGCACCGCGAGGCAGTCGAGGTACTCGGCACCCCGCAGCGGGTCAAGCAGATGGTTCACGGTGCTCTCAACCCCGCGGTCGCGGCCCGGTCGCTGGCCGACTCGGCGTGGTTCGCGAAGGCCACCGACCGGATCGTGGCCACGATGGAGGGCAGCCGCAGCACCTGGCAGTACTGGCACGTCTACGCCGAGGCACAACGCCAGGTCCGCGGCGCCGAGGTCCCGACCAACCAGGTCGCCGAGGTGGTCGACCTCCTCGTGGGTGAGGTCGGGTCTGCTGCACGAATAGGTGACATCTGATCTGCGTCGATGTGTGTCGGCGCTGGAAGGATGTGCACCATGCCGAAGGCGTTTCCCAAGGAGTTCCGCGAAGACGTGATCCGGGTCTACCGCGACTCTGATTCCTCGATCGCCCAGG
>CALRVO020000496.1:0-3546 GCA_943371595.1 Sphingomonas paucimobilis | reverse complement strand
CGGCCAGCTGTCCGACCTGGTCGGCTCGCGGATGCGTCCGCTGCGCTGGGTCGCCGTCGCCGCGGCCGCGACCATGGCGCTGCTCGGGCTCGCCGCCGGGCTCGACCTCGCGGTGGCCGTGCCCCTCCTCGTGGTGGCCACCGTCCTCACCGTCGCCGACAACGGCCTTGCGTTCACCGCTGTCGCCGAGCGCGCCGGCCCCTACTGGTCGGGCCGTGCCCTCGGGATCCAGAACACCGCACAGTTCCTCACCAGCGCCCTGGTGCCCCCGCTGGGCGGGCTGCTCGTGACCCACACCGGGTACGCCGCCACGTTCGCCGTCGCCGCGGTGCTGCCGGTCGTGGCGGTCGCGCTCGTGCCCGTGCGCCGTGAGCGCGCGCTGAGCTGACCCCCGGCCGTCAGCCTGGCTCAGCCGACGAGCTGACCGATCTGGACCTTGTCGACCAACCACGCGCCGTCGACGAGGAGCATGTCCATCGACACCCGGGGCTGGTCGATCTTGGCGCCCTTCTGCTGGGCCGACCTGATCTCCTGGTCGACGAACAGCAGCACCGTCACGTGGGTGGCGTCGACGACGCGCGGCGCGGCGTCGACGACCGTGCCGGTCGCGGTTGCCTTGGTGGCGGTCACGACCTGCTTGACCCCGGCGCTCGCGCCGGCGAAGTAGCTCTGGAACGCGTCGGTGCCGACCTCGTCGACCCACCCGAAGTCGTCGTCGACCGTGCGCCAGCTGTAGGTCGTCATCCGCGTCACCGCGGCCTCGGCAGCGCTCGTCGCGTCAGCGCCAGCCCGGGCGAGCTCGACGGCCGAGGCCTCCGACGCCGAGGTGGGCTGGTCTCCGTCGGCGCCGTCACGGTCGACCCACAGGACGACGACGCCGACGACCGCGACGACCAGCAGCGCGGCGAGCAGCAGCGCCAGCCTGCGCCAGGAGCCGGCCCGCTCCGCCAGGTCGGTCGTGCCGGCGCTCATCGGGCCACCGGTCCGGGCGCCTGGGAGGCGCCCCGCTGCAACGTCGAGAACGAGGCCGAGCACCGGGCGTCCTCGCGCAGCGGGCGCCGCTCGGGGTCGCGCGGGTCACGGGGCGTCGTTCCGTAGTCGCAGCGGGGGTCCTTGTCGCCGATCAGCGTCAGCAGCAGCTTGCCGCCCCGGATCTTGTCGGCGAGCACGTCGAGACCCGGCGAGTAGGCCTGCAGCAGGGCACGCAGGTGGGGATCGTGCGCGGCGAGGACGTCGGTCAGGCTGACCCCCACGGTCAGGAAGTCGGGCAGCACCCGGCGTACGTCGTCGACCAACGACTGCAGCTGGCGGACCTGCCCCGGAGCCCGGCCGATGAAGCGCCCGAGCTCGGGGTCGTAGGACCGCAGGAACGACGCCAGCGACGACGCGTCACCGGCGAGCTCGCCGAGGTCGGCCCGCCGGTCGGGCACGACGTCGAGGACGGTGTCGCTGTTGTCGAGCAGGCTGCGGGTCTCGGGGTAGACGTCGTCGAGCTCGTCGAGGATCAGCGCCCCGTCGTCGACCAGCCGTCCGAGGTCGGCGCCCGTGCCGTCGAGAGCGGTGCTCGCCTCGACCAGCAGGCGGCGCAACTTCTTGTCGTCGACCTGACGCAGCACCTTGTTGATCGCCACGACGGTCGAGCCGAGGGTGAGCGGGATGTCCGTGGACTCGGCGGTGATCCGGTCGCCGTCGCGCAGGTACGGGCCGGCGTCGGTCGCCGGCTGGAGGTCGAGGTACTGCTCGCCGACGGGCGACAGGCTGCGGACGACGGCCCTGGTGTCGCGGGGTACGTCGGTGCCCGACGTCATCGAGACCGTGGCCTCGACCCCCGCGTCGCCCAGCCGGATGCGCGTGACCTTGCCGACCTTGACGCCGCGGTAGGTGACCGCGGACCCCTCGAACAGCCCGCCGGCCGCGCGCAGGTCGACGGTGACCTCGTCGGGCTGCGAGGTCAGCGGCCGGTCGAGGGTCTCGGCGAAGAGGTAGGAGACGCAGAGCACGAGGATCAGGACGACGCCGAGCGCGCTGAGGTAGAGCCGGTCGGTGAGGATCTTGCGCAGCCTGCTCATCGGCCCGCTCCCGTCTTCAGCAGCCCGCCCTGGCCGAGCAGCCCCCCGAGCGTCAGCGAGCCGGTGTCCTGGCCGCCGATGCGGTCGGGCAACCGGTCGGGCAGCCGCGGACCTCGTGGTGGCGAGAGCAGCCCGCCCGGCCCGACGACCGGGAGCGGGATGCCGAGGGCGTCGAGCAGCCCGCCGAGGTCGGGGCCCTGGATGCCGTCGAGGTGCAGGGCCAGCGAGATCGAGAGGTAGTCGCCCGGCACCACGTTGTCGGCCACGGTGCCCAGCCTGATGAGTCGGTCGAGCGACAACGGGTAGCGCTCGCGGTTGGCGTTGAGCTCCTGGAGCACCGGTGCGGCGTCGTCGAGGATCTGCAGCAGCTGGCGGCGGGTCTGCCGGACGGTGCTGTTGGCCGAGACCGAGAAGCGTTCGACCTGCTCCAGGAGCCGGGTCAGCCCGGGGGTGTTCTGGCGCAGCACCCGCGCCGCCGGGGCGATCTCGCGGACCGCGCGGTTGATGATCCGCTCGCGGCGCTGCAGGGTGACCGACACCGACGACAACGAGCGCAGCGCCCGGTCGATGTCGGCGGTCGTGGCGTTGGCCTCGACCAGGAAGTCGCGCGAGCGCTCGAGGAGCGAGCGGGCGGTGTCCTCGCGGCCGCCGAGCACGGTGTTGAGCTCCTCGGTCACGGTCTGCAGGTCGCCGAGACCGCCTCCGTTGACGAGCAGCGAGGCCTGGGACAGCGCGTCCTCGACGGTCGGCGCCGTCGACGTCTCGTCGAGGCCCAGCTCGTCACCGTCGGTGAGCAGCGCGCCGGACGTCGGGTTGGTGACGTCGACGAAGAGCTCACCCAGCGGCGTCGTGTAGCGCAGCCGGGCCCGGGCGCCCTCGCGCAGCCGGGCCTTCGTCTGCACCAGCATCTCGACGCGCGCGGCGAAGTCCTCGGCGCTGACCTCCTGCACCTTGCCGCTGTCGATGCCGTTGACCTTCACCGTGGCGCCGGTGGCGAGGTTGAGCGCCTCGGCGAAGTCGGCCTCGACGGTGATCGTGTCGCCCGAGACCCCCGTGCCCGGCAGGGGGACGTCGCCGAGGGTCGTGCTGCAGGCGCCGAGGCCCGTGACGCCCAGGGCGAGGGCCGCGGCGGTGGCGAGCGCCCGGCGTACGGCGGTCATCGGCGGCCTCCGGCCGGGGCCCGGTCGAGCGGATCGGTGCCGGTGAGCAGGTCGCACAGGCCCAGCGGCAGGCTCTCGCACAGCCGGTCGATCTGCTGGCCCAGCGGGAGCAGCACGGTCGGCGACACACGCACCGCGAGCCGGTCGCCGCTGGCGGCGCGCTGGAGGTTCTGCAGGGCCAGGGGGAAGACCTCGAGGATCTCGGTCAGCTGACGCTGGCGGCTGTCGACGGCGCGCATGACGCGCTTGCCGCTGTCGAGGGTCTGGACGATCTCGTCGCGGTGGTCGACGGCGAAGGTCGCGATGGTGGTGACCGC
>CALRVO020000495.1:0-3549 GCA_943371595.1 Sphingomonas paucimobilis | reverse complement strand
CGCGCGATCGCGCGGATGTAGGTGCCGCTGGAGCACCGCACCGAGATCCGGACGTCGGGCCCGACGACCTCGTGCACCACGAGGTCGTGGATGGTCACCCGGCGGGCCGGGAGGTCGACCTCCTCACCGTCGCGGACCCGTTGGTAGGCGCGCTTGCCGTCGACCTTGATCGCCGACACCGCGGTGGGGACCTGCTCGATCTCCCCGACGTACGACGAGAGCGCGGCGCGCACCTGCGCCTCGGTCACGGCCTCGACGTCGTCGGTCGGGGCGGTCGCGACGACCTCGCCCTCGGCGTCGTCGGTGGTGGTCGACACCCCGAGACGCAGGGTGGCGTCGTACTGCTTCTCGGTGAGCATGAGGTGTCCGAGCAGCCGGGTGGCCCGGTCGACACCGAGCACGAGCACGCCGGTCGCCATGGGGTCGAGGGTGCCGGCGTGCCCGACCTTGCGGGTGCCGGCGAGGCGGCGGACCCGCGCGACCACGTCGTGCGAGGTCATGCCGGCGGGCTTGTCGACGACGACCAGGCCGGGTGCGGTCACGAGCCCGTGTCGTCCTCGTCGTCGTCCTCGTCGTCGTCCTCGTCGTCGGACACGTCGTCGGCGATCTCGCGCGGCTTCTTGTAGGGGTCCTCGTCGCCGGCGTAGGCGGAGCCGCGGGCCGCCGCGGCGGCCTCGTCGAGGGCCTTGGCCCGGGCGAGGACCTCCTCGAGCGCGCGGGCCTCCTCGGGCAGCGCGTCGTGGAAGAACGAGAGCGTGGGGACGATCCGGGTGCCGAGCTGCTTGGCGACCTCGGAGCGCAGGATGCCCTTGGCCGACTCGAGGGCCACGGCGGTGCCGGCCATCTCGTCCTCGCCACCCAGCACGGTGTAGAAGATCGAGGCCTGCTGGCCGTCGCCGGTGATCCGGACGTCGGTGATGGTCACGAACCCCAGACGCGGGTCCTTGATCCGCCGCTCGAGCATCTCGGCCACGATCACCTGGATCCGGTCGGCGATCTTGCGTACACGAGGGTTGGCCATGTTCCTACCTTTGCAGATTCGTGAGGCGGCTCAGCGTCGGGCTGACCACCGGTGGCGCGGGCGAAGCGAGTGCCCCTGGCACGTCCGACCGTCGAGCGAAGCGGGCTTGATCGGCCGGACCAGGGACGAGCGCGGCGCAGCCGCTCCACGCCCTGGAACGCCGCAGGCGGCCCCCGCGGAGCGGGGGCCGCCTGCGGTGGGGAGCATCAGCTCCGGGGGATCTCGCGCATCTCGAATGCCTCCACGACATCGCCTTCCTTGATGTCCTGGAAGTTGCGCAGCACCAGACCGCACTCGAAGCCCTCGCGGACCTCGGAGGCGTCGTCCTTCTCGCGCTTGAGCGAGGCGAGGTCGAGGTTGTCGGCCACCACCTTGCTGTCGCGCAGGATGCGGACCTTGGCGTTGCGGCGGATCGTGCCGCTGGTGACCATGCACCCCGCGATCTTGCCGATCTTGGAGCTGGAGAAGATCGCGCGGATCTCCGCCTGGCCCAGGGTCGACTCCTCGAACTCGGGCTTGAGCATGCCCTTGAGGGCGGCCTCGATCTCGTCGATGGCCTGGTAGATGACCGTGTAGTACCGGATCTCCACGCCCTCCTTGTCGGCCATCTCGGTCGCCTTGCCCTGCGGGCGGACGTTGAAGCCGATGATGATCGCGTCGGAGGCGGCGGCCAGGTCGACGTTGGTCTCGGTGATCGCACCGACACCGCGGTCGATGACGCGGATGCTGACCTCGTCGCCGACGTCGATCTGCGACAGCGCGTCCTCGAGGGCCTCGACCGAGCCGGACACGTCGCCCTTGAGGATGAGGTTGAGCTCCTGGCTCGCACCCTTCTCCATGGACGCCATGAAGTCCTCGAGCGTGCGGCGTCCGCGGCTCTTGGCCTGCATGGCCGCGCGCTGGCGGGACTCGCGCTTCTCGGCGATCTGGCGGGCCATCCGGTCGTCGTCGACGACCAGGAAGTTCTGCCCCGCACCGGGCACCGAGCTCAGGCCGAGGACCATGGCCGGACGGGCCGGCGAGGCCTCGGTGATCTCGTCACCGTGCTCGTCGATCATGGCCCGCACACGACCGTGGGCCGCACCGGCGACGATCGAGTCGCCGACGCGCAGGGTGCCGCGCTGGACCAGGATCGTGGCCACGGGGCCGCGACCACGGTCGAGGTGTGCCTCGACGACCAGGCCCTGGGCGTCCTGCGTCGGGTTGGCCCGCAGGTCGAGCGAGGCGTCGGCGGTGAGGACGACGGCCTCGAGCAGCTTGTCGAGGTTGAGCTCGGACTTGGCCGAGACGTCGACGAACATCGCGTCGCCGCCGTACTCCTCGGGCACCAGGCCGTACTCGGTCAGCTGGCCGCGGACCTTGGTCGGGTCGGCGTCGGGCTTGTCGATCTTGTTGACCGCGACCACGATCGGGACGCCGGCGGCCTTGGCGTGGTTGAGCGCCTCGACCGTCTGCGGCATGACACCGTCGTCGGCGGCGACGACGAGGATCGCGATGTCGGTCGCCTGCGCACCACGGGCACGCATGGCGGTGAACGCCTCGTGACCGGGGGTGTCGATCAGGGTGATCCGACGCTCGGTGCCGTCGACCTCGGTGGCGACCTGGTAGGCACCGATGTGCTGGGTGATGCCACCGGCCTCCTTGTCGACGACGTTGGCGTTGCGCAGCGCGTCGAGGAGCTTGGTCTTTCCGTGGTCGACGTGACCCATCACGGTCACGACCGGCGGGCGGATGACCAGGTCGGACTCGTCGCCCTCGTCGGAGCCGAACTCGATGTCGAACGACTCGAGCAGCTCGCGATCCTCGTCCTCGGGAGAGATGATCTCGATGACGTAGTTGAGCTCCTCGCCGATGAGCTCGAGGGTGGCGTCGTTGACCGACTCGGTCGCGGTCACCATCTCGCCGAGGTGGAACAGCATCTGCACCAGCTGGGCTGCGTCGATGCCGGCCTTCTCGGCGAAGTCGGTCAGCGAGGCGCCGCGTGCGAGACGGATGGTCTCGCCGTTGCCCTTGCGGACCCGCATGCCGCCCAGCGTCGGGGCGTCCATGGCCTCGAACTCTTGACGACGCGCGCGCTTCGACTTGCGACCACGACGCGACGGACCACCGGCGCGACCGAACGCACCCTGGGTCTGGCCACGCTGGCCGGGACGGTTGCCGCCACCGGGACGACCACCGCCGGCGAACCCACCGGGACGACCCGGGGCACCGGCACCGGCACCGCCGGGACCGCCGCCGGGACCACCGCGACCGGGGGCACCGGGACGACCGGGCGCACCGCCGGGACGACCGGGACCACCGGGGCGACCGGGACCGCCGGCGCCGGGACCACCGGGTCCACGACCGAAGGCGGCGGGGTTCTTGGGCATCATCGCCGGGTTGGGGCGCGGCATGCCGGGACGCGGCGCGGCACCACCCTCACGGGCAGCGGGCGGACGCGGCGGCCGGTTGTCGCCGTCCTCGACGGCGGGCTCGGGCCGGGGCGCGGCGGGACGACGTCCCATGCCCTGGTTGGACGAGAACGGGTT
>CALRVO020000494.1:0-3563 GCA_943371595.1 Sphingomonas paucimobilis | reverse complement strand
CGTCACGAGACCACCTGACCACACGGTGGTCGAGGAGGCCGCCCGCGGCCGTCACGAGACCACCTGACCACACGGTGGTCGAGGAGGCCGCCCGCGGCCGTCCCGAGACCCCTCCACCGCAGCCGACGTGGCCGAGCCGACCCGCCCCTGCGGCCGGGCCCTCTCGTGACGGCTGTCGGCGCAACCTCCTCGACCACCGTCGGATCGGGCCGTGGGGGAGCCGGCAGTAACCTGGGGCCATGACCTCGACGCCCGTCAGCCTGGGCATGCCCGAAGCGCCGCCCCCCGTGCTCGCCCCCCGACGGCCCACCCGTCAGATCAAGGTCGGCAAGGTCGGGGTCGGCAGCGAGTCGCCGATCTCGGTGCAGTCGATGACCACGACCGTGACCGCCGACGTCAACGCCACGCTGCAGCAGATCGCCGAGCTCACCGCCACCGGGTGCGACATCGTGCGGGTGGCCTGTCCCGACCAGGTCGACGCCAACGCGCTGAAGGAGATCGCTGAGCACTCGCAGATCCCGGTCATCGCCGACATCCACTTCCAGCCCAAGTACGTCTTCGCCGCGATCGACGCCGGCTGCGCGGCCGTCCGGGTCAACCCGGGCAACATCCGCAAGTTCGACGACCAGGTCAAGGAGATCGCCAAGGCGGCCCAGGACCGCGGCACCTCCATCCGCATCGGTGTCAACGCCGGGTCCCTCGACAAGCGGATCCTCGAGAAGTACGGCAAGGCCACGCCCGAGGCGCTCGTCGAGAGCGCCGTGTGGGAGGCCGGCCTCTTCGAGGAGCACGGCTTCCGCGACTTCAAGATCTCGGTCAAGCACAACGACCCGGTCGTCATGGTCCGGGCCTACGAGCTGCTCGCCGAGGCCGGCGACTGGCCCCTCCACCTGGGCGTCACCGAGGCCGGACCGGCCTTCCAGGGCACCATCAAGTCCGCGACCGCGTTCGGCGCGCTGCTCAGCCAGGGCATCGGCGACACGATCCGGGTCTCGCTGAGCGCCCCGCCGGTCGAGGAGGTCAAGGTCGGCATCCAGATCCTGCAGTCGCTCAACCTGCGCCCGCGCAAGCTCGAGATCGTCAGCTGCCCCAGCTGTGGCCGCGCCCAGGTCGACGTCTACACCCTCGCCGAGCAGGTGACCGCCGGCCTCGACGGGCTCGAGGTGCCGCTGCGCGTGGCCGTCATGGGCTGCGTCGTCAACGGTCCCGGCGAGGCCCGCGAGGCCGACCTGGGTGTCGCCTCCGGCAACGGCAAGGGCCAGATCTTCGTCAAGGGCGAGGTCATCAAGACCGTGCCCGAGTCCCAGATCGTCGAGACCCTGATCGAGGAGGCCATGCGTATCGCCGAGGGCATGGAGGCCGTCGAGGGTGCGGGCGCCGAGGTCTCCGTCAGCTGACCCCCTAGGGTTGGTGCGTGCCAGCCAGTCGTCACGGGGTCCGCGTCCTCGGGACCCCTGACCTCGAGGCCTTCGTGCGTCTCGCCAACCGTGACCCGGTCGTCAACGTCTTCGCCCTCTACCGCGCCCGTACGACGAGCCTCGAGCCGCGCTGGCTGGGCGGCGAGATGTGGGGCCGCTTCGACGCCGGCGAGCTGGTCGCCGCATGCCACGTCGGCGCCAACCTGGTGCCGATCGAGGCCACGCCCGACGACGCGCGCGCCTTCGCCGAGCGGGCCCTGACCCGCAGCCGCACCGCCACCACGATCGTGGGGCCGCACGAGGCGGTCCGGACCTTCTGGAACGGTGTGGCCGGCAGCTGGGGGCGTCCGCGCGAGACCCGGTGGATGCAGCCCCACCTGGCCATCGACCGCCCCCCCGAGGCCGAGGCCGACCCGTTCGTGCGGCGTACCGAGCGCGCCGACATGGCCCTGCTCTACCCGGCGTGCGTCGCGATGTACACCGAGGAGGTCGGGGTCTCGCCCGAGGCGGGCGGCACCGGCGACCTCTACCGCGCCCGGGTCACCCAGCTGATGTCGCGCGGTTGGTCGTTCGCCCGTTTCGAGGCCGGCCGCCTGGTCTTCAAGGCCGAGGTCGCGTGCGCCACCGCCGACGCCGCCCAGATCCAGGGCGTGTGGGTGCCGCCCGACCGGCGCGGCGAGGGCCTCGCGGTCGCCGGCATGGCTGCGGTCGTCAAGATGGTGCAGGCCGACGTCGCACCGGTCGTCTCGCTCTACGTCAACGAGTGGAACCAGCCCGCCCGTCGCGCCTACCAGCGGGTGGGGTTCCGCGAGACCGCGCGGTTCTCGACCGTCATGTTCTGACCCCTGTCGCGGGCCCTACGATCGGCCGGTGACCCTCGCGCGCAGCACCCGGTTCCTGGCCCTCGGCTTCCTCGGCAGCGGGGCCGTCCACCTCGTCAGGCCCGAGGTCTACGAGCCGATCGTGCCGTCGTGGGTGCCGGCCCACCGCGAGGTGGTCCTCGGCAGCGGCGTCGCCGAGATCGTCCTCGGGCTCGGGCTGCTCGCGCCCCCCACCCGACGACTGGCCGGGTGGGGGAGCGTCGCGCTGCTGCTCGGGGTCTTCCCCGCCAACCTCAAGATGGCCGCCGACGCGATGGGCACCGACCACACCGCGCTCAAGGTCGGCGCCGTCGCCCGGCTGCCCGGCCAGTGGCCGATGATCAAGGCCGCGCTGGCCGCGACCCGACGCGAGGCCTGACCGCTCGGGACCGTCAGAGACCCGGGGTCCGGCGTACGGCCGAGGCCCGCTCGCAGTCGCCGTCGGAGCACCGGACGACGGCCCAGCGGCGCGTGCCGTAGGCGTCGAGGAGCAGGTGCGTGTCGTCCTCCCAGGTGACGCCCCCGAAGTGGCTCCCCACGGTGTACGACGACAACAGCCGTCCCTCGACGGTGCGCTCCCAGAGCCGGCCGGCGCCGAGCCCGTCGGTCAGCTTGTGCTGGGTGACGATGCGGTCGCCGTCGGGCGAGAAGGCCCGCACCGCCTCGCGGCACGACGCCCACAGCAGCTCGCGGGGCGCGCGCAGTTGGCTGACCTGGGAGCAGCCTCCGTCGTAGGGGTCCCGGTCGAAGGAGGCGAGCCGGTTGCTGCTGATGTCGGCGGCGTAGACCATGCCGGAGTCGAGCAGGGTGCGCCGGTTGGTGCGCACGTTCCACAGGTAGCCGCCGTCGGGCCCACCGACGACGACGCGCGCGCCCTGCGCGTCGAGCACCCGCGGGAAGCGGGCGAAGAGGCCGTGCCGCACCAGGTCGCCGGTGCCGGCGACGTAGTAGTCGATCGCCGTACGTCGCCGCAGGAAGGTCGTGACCAGCACGCCCCCGCCGTCGCCGGACAGCGTGACCTGCTCGGGGAGCGGGCCCTCGACGATCGTGGCCGCGGGGCCGGCGCCGACCCGGGAGGTCGTCCAGGTGCGCCCGACCAGCGACACCACGACGTACCCGCCGTTGGACCGGCCGAGGACTGACGCCGAGCGGCCGGGCACGTCGACCCGCCGGTCGCCGTCGACGACGTCACCGCCCGAGACGTACGGCGTGGCCGGGTCGGCGCCGCGGCTCAGCTGGGCCGGCTCGATGTCGACCGGGCCGGCGGCGACGGCGGGTGCGGCGA
>CALRVO020000493.1:0-3565 GCA_943371595.1 Sphingomonas paucimobilis | reverse complement strand
CCGCGCCCGGACACGTCGACCCGTCGTACATGTACGACGGGTCGGCGTGATTTGTGACCGGAGTGCGTAGTTGGAACGATCCAAGTCACGCTAGGGTGGTCGGGTGCGGAGAGCAAAGATCGTGTGCACCCTGGGTCCTGCCACCAGCTCGGAACGACGTATCCGCGAGCTGGTCTACGCCGGCATGGACGTCGCCCGGCTCAACATGAGCCACGGCAGCCACGCCGTGCACGCCGAGACCTACCGGTTGGTGCGCGAGGCGGCCGACGCGTCGGGCCACGGGGTCGGCATCTTCGCCGACCTGCAGGGCCCCAAGATCCGGCTGGCGACCTTCGCCGAGGGCCACGCGATCCTCAACCGCGGTCAGCGCTGGACCATCACGACGCGCGAGGTGCCCGGCGACGGCCAGGTGGCCGGCACGACGTACGCCGGGCTGCCCGGTGACGTGCGGCCCGGCGACCCGATCCTCATCGACGACGGCAAGATCCGGCTGCGGGTCGTCGGGGTCGACGGCGACGACGTCGAGACCGAGGTGCTGGTCGGCGGCCCGGTGAGCAACCACAAGGGCATCAACCTGCCCGGGGTCGCGGTGTCGGTGCCGGCGCTGTCGGAGAAGGACGTCGCCGACCTGCGCTTCGCGCTGAGCCTCAGCGTCGACTTCATCGCGCTGAGCTTCGTGCGCGACGCCAAGGACGCCGAGGACGTTCGCGCGATCATGCGCGAGGAGGGGCAGATGCTGCCCATCATCGCCAAGATCGAGAAGCCCCAGGCGATCGAGAACCTCGACGAGGTGATCGACGCCTTCGACGGTTTCATGGTCGCGCGCGGCGACCTCGCGGTCGAGTGCCCGCTCGAGGACGTGCCGTTCCTGCAGAAGGAGATCGTGCACAAGGCCCGGCTCAACGCCAAGCCGGTGATCGTGGCGACGCAGATGCTCGAGTCGATGATCACCAGCCCCTCGCCCACGCGCGCCGAGGCCAGCGACGTCGCCAACGCGGTCCTCGACGGGGCCGACGCGGTGATGCTGTCGGGCGAGACCAGCGTCGGTGACCACCCGATCCACACGGTCGAGACGATGGCGCGCATCATCACCTCGACCGAGGGGCACGCGCTCGAGGGGCCGACGTCCGGCCGGTTCACCAGCATCCAGTGGGACCCGCACACCGGCGGCGGCGTCATCGCCAAGGCCGCCGAGGAGGTCGCGGCCCGGGTCGGCGCCAAGTACGTCGTCGCCTTCACCCAGAGCGGCGACTCCGCCCGACGCCTGGCCCGGCTGCGCAGCCACATCCCCGTGCTCGCCTTCACCCCCGAGGACCGGGTGCGCTCGCAGCTGTCGCTGAGCTGGGGGGTGGAGACCTTCCGGACCAACCCCGTCGACCACACCGACGAGATGGTGCGCCAGGTCGACGAGCAGCTGCTCGCGATCGGCCGGGTCCAGGAGGGTGACCTCGTGGTGATCGTCGCCGGCAGCCCCCCGGGCATCCCCGGCTCGACCAACGCCCTGCGCATCCACCGGATGGGCGACGCGATCAACGAGGTGGCGCCCGCCTACCGGCGTCACTAGGACCTCGGGGCGACCACGGGCTGGTCACTCCTTCGGCCCGATCAGCCCGTCGAGCCGGGCGACGGCCTCGCGTCGCGAGACGCTGATGTGGTGCTCGTTGCTCTGGCGCCACGGGACGTCCACGAGATCGAGCGCCCAGCAGCACAGCTCGCGGATGTCCTGGCTGACGTTGCTGAACTGCCACCGCGGGTAGTCGTACCGCTTCACGACGCCGGCGACGGGTCGCGTGGCCCAGTTGCGCACCCGCGAGCCGTCGGAGTGGAAGAGCCCGCGCAGGAACGGCCCGGGGTGCTCCTCCACGACGGCGCGCTGCCAGTCGTCCAAGACGATCGGCCGTTCGTGCTTGCGGCCCGGGCCGTGCTGGGGGAACAGGCACGGCCAGTGCTTCCACGAGACGGTGGTGATGACAGCGCCAGGAACCAGGCGGGTGTGCGGTCGGCCGCCGGGCTTGACAGCTGACATGAGGTGCTGGAGCCACGCGTTGTCCTTGACGTAGGTGCGGTCGTTGACCACGTGCAGGTTGAAGACGTCGCGGCGCCCCCGTGAGATGTGTCCGTCGCCGAGGTACCAGCCGAGGAGCTCGGCGTACGCGCGGCGGTCGAGCCGGCCGTCACCGCACCGGGGGCAGGCAGTGTCGGTGTGGGACTGGCCCCGTGGCTTCCCGCGCCGCTGGTACTCGCGTCGCCAGCGCCGGATCGTCTTGACCGCGACGCCGTGCTTGGCTGCGTTGGCTGCGTCGCTCAGTCCCGAGTCGGAGTCGTGCAACGCTGACTCGACAGTCGACCAAGGGCGGATGTGCGGCACAGGCCCATGGTCGAGGCAACCACCGACAGTTCGGTGCCGGGTGCGGGATTCGAACCCGCACGCCCTGAGGGCAGCGCATTTTGAGTGCGCAGTGTCTGCCGTTCCACCAACCCGGCCGGGAGGTCAGCACACTAGCTGATGGAGACGCGGGACCCGTGTTGCCTAAAGTTAATTAACTAACTACAGTTAACGACGACCGGTGCCTACGACCGATGGGAGTGCATCATGTGGAAGCCCTGGACCTGGGCCACCGCCAGCCACGAGCAGGCGGTCTCCAACGCCCGGACGGCCACCACCGAGTGCAGCCGACGTCGCCTCGAGCGGACCGAGGTCGAGCTATATCTGGCGACGCAGCGCGGTGGTGACGACACGCACACCGTGGCGGCGCCCGCCGGGCATCCCGCCTGATCGGTGACCGCCAGGCACTAGATTGCCCGGGTGACCGACGCCGCAGCTCCCTCCAGCCCGACCCGCACGGTCGTCATCGCCGAGGACGAGACGCTCATCCGGATGGACCTCGCCGAGATGCTCACCGAGGAGGGCTACGACGTCGTCGGCCAGGCCGGCGACGGCGCGAAGGCCATCGAGCTGGCGACCGAGCTGCGCCCCGACCTGGTCATCCTCGACGTCAAGATGCCCGTGCTCGACGGCATCGCGGCCGCCGAGGCCATCGCGAGCAAGCGGATTGCCCCGGTCGTCATCCTCACCGCCTTCAGCCAGCGCGACCTCGTCGAGCGCGCCCGCGACGCCGGCGCGATGGCCTACCTGGTCAAGCCGTTCACCCAGTCCGACCTCGTGCCGGCGATCGAGATGGCGCTCTCGCGCTTCGCCGAGCTCGCGCAGCTCGAGGCCGAGGTGTCCGACCTGCAGGACCGCCTCGAGACCCGCAAGTCGGTCGACCGCGCCAAGGGCATCCTGCAGCAGCAGCTGCACCTGTCCGAGCCCGATGCCTTCCGCTGGATCCAGAAGACCGCGATGGACCTGCGGATGTCGATGCGCGAGGTGGCCGAGGGCGTCGTCCAGCACGGCCCCGGCCTCGCCGGCTGACGATCCGGACCGTCACACCGTCGCTGCGCCCGGCTACCCGCCAGTAGAGGTGGGGGAGGGCGACATCACGTCGAGGTAACGGCTCGGTGTCGTCGGACAATCGGGGCCCGGGTTACCCCACGGACCCTGCCGTGACCCCTAGACTCCCCG
>CALRVO020000492.1:0-3577 GCA_943371595.1 Sphingomonas paucimobilis | reverse complement strand
GGTCAATGCTGATGGTCAGGGTCATCGTGGTCTCCGGACTCCGTCGCCGCCGGCCATGTGAACCACCCGGTCGCGCTGGCGCAGGAAGTCGTCGTAGTCGTGCGCGACGAGTTTCTCGACGTTGACCGCGGCCACCGGGCGGCCGTCGCTGCCGCCGCGGCGCGAGCCTCGCGGGCTCTCGTCGTCGGCATCGTCGAGCTCGCGTGGCGTTGGCTGGCGGGCACCGGGGGTTCTCACCCGACGGCCACCCTTGGGGTCGGCACCGGACAGTAGGCCCTCGAGGTCTGTCGGTGGCGCGCTCGAAGTGCCGCCACCCTTGGGCTTGGACGGGTCGAGCGCCGCGGCCAGCCCGTCGGCCGCGCTCAGCAGGCGCGTGATGCTCGCCATCGCCGGACCCTCATTGATGTCCGGGGTGATCTCGTGCTCGAGCTGGCCGCGAAGCAGACGGGCCCCGTCGGCGATGTCCTCGAGGACGTCGTCGGCGCCCTTGCTGAAGTTGTCGAAGTTGACCAGCGCCTCGTCGATCGGGTCTTCCATGCCGAGCATGTCGAAGATCCACCCGAAGGTGTTCTCGGCGAACTGCAGCAGGTTGCCGAACACGAACTCGAACGCGGCCAGCACGGTCTGCGCCGCCTCGGCGCCGTACTCGGCGACGTAGGTGAACCCGATCGCGAGCTGCTCGACGACGTCGGCCGCGACCCCGATCCCGTCCGCCATGAGCGGCAGGTAGTGCTCGACCCACCACGCCACAGCCGGGAAGATGTTCTCGACCAACCAGCCGAACCCCTCGACCAGCATGCCGGCCATCTCGGCGAGCTCGGGGTGCTCGTCGGCGATGGTCGACAGGTCGTCGAAGAAGTCGGAGAACGCGTCGTACATCGTCCCGGCGGCATCGACGATCCCGGGGATGACGTCGTCGGCAAGCCAGGACGCGACGTCACCGATCACCGGGCCGATGCGCTCCCACAGCCGACCGAACGACTCGACGGTGGGGCCTGCATCGTCGGCCATCTTCGACATCCAGTCGTCGACCGTCGGCATGACCTCGGCCTCGATGAAGTCGATGAACTCGGTCTGCAGCGTGCGCTTCCACGCACCGAAGTCGCGGGCCGCGTTGTCGTTCAGCGCCTCGCCCGCGCGCTTGTTCGCGCCCTCCCAGTTCCCGAGCTGGGACTCACCGTCGCGCAGCGCGCGCAGGAACCCGGGGATCTTGTTGACCCCGATGTCCTCGACCGGTGTCCCGAACAGGGCGATCGCGAGGTTGGCGCGCTTGGACGGGGACTCGACCGACAGCAGTCCGCGTGCGACGTCGTCGACCGCACCGCGGGCCCGCTTGCCGCCGGCCAGGAGGTCGTCGGCCATGTCGCGCGCGTTGAGACCGACAGCCTTGTAGGCGGCGACCGACGCCGTCGACATGTCGGTGCCCCGGATCGTGAACTCCTTGAGGGCGTCACCGGTCTTGTCGAGGCCGTACATGCCCTGGTCGGCGCCGTTGACCAGCGAAGTGACGGCCTGCTCGCCTGTGAGGCCGAGGGCGGCGAAGAACGGGCCGTACTCGTCGAGGGCGTCCATGAGGTCCTCGCGCAGGGCCAGGGGCACGCGGCGCGACCCGGCGAGCATGAGGTCGAAGCCCTCGGCGACGCTGTCGACCAGGCCCGTGGTGACGAGCTGCTGGGCGATCTGCACCGACCTGGGGACCTCGAGACCTAGGACGTCGGAGAAGTTCAGTGCCTGCTCGGTGAGGTCCTGCAGCCCCTTGCCGCGCCCGATCCCATCGACCGTCGTGGCCACGGCTTCGACCGCTGCGGTGACGTCGACGAAGGAGTCACCGAAGTTGTTGGCGTAGATCCGGCCGGCGGTCTCCCCGTACTTCGCCATCTGCCGCTCGCCACCACCGAGGACCGCTCCGAGCCGGTCGGTGTCGACCTCCCTGGATGCTGCCTCGACGATCCCCGCACCAGCAGCCGTACCCAGGGCGACCGCGGCAGTGACCACCCCGGTGGCGCCCTTCCGCAACCCGTCGGCGAACTTCTTCGCGACCCCGTCACCGTGGCCCTCCGCAGAAGCCTGGGCGCCTGCCAGTTGGGCGTCGACCTGGCCGGCGGCCTGGGCGGCGGCCTGGCGGGCACCGGCGGGGAGCGGGTCCCACGCGGTGCGCGACCACTGGTCGATCTCGCGGCGCGCGGCCAGGAGCGCCCGCTGCATGGGGGTGTAGTCGAAGGTGATCTGTCCGGAGAGCTCACCGAGGTCGAGGGACAACGTGGGCTCCTACTCCGGGGGCTTGGGTGGGTACAGCTGGTAGCCGATGCGGGTGGCGGGCATGATCGCCGTCCCGAAGGCGTGGGGTGGGACGGTGAGGAGCTGCTCGACGCGGACGCGGAGCCACCGCCAGGACCTCGAGGAGAGGAGCCCGGGTTGCTCGAGGTCGACGCCGCGGTCCTGTAGGTCGGCTTCGACGAGCGACCAGTGCGCGAGGAGCTTGGGCCACAGGAGGTCGTCGGGGTCCTCGCCGACCCAGCGGGGTAGGCCGGTGGGGCCTACTTCGACTTCTTCTTGGTCGCCGGCGGCAGGTGGTCGGCCGTCGGCGGTCGTGCTTCCGCGCGGGCACCACCGGCCCAGGTCCGCTCGGCTGCGGCCTTGCCTCCGATGATCCACGCGAACGCTGTGGACGAGGCGTGCTTGACGCGTTCCCAATCGACGCCGTCGGCGGTCATCTCGTCTAGGGCGGGGCCGAGGATGCGGGCGTGCCAGCGCTGCTCCTGCTCATCGTCGAGGACGAGCATGTCGAGGTCGGCTTGGGAGACCTCGAGGCCGGCGCGCTGCTTGCGGGCGATTTCGGCGACGAGCTGGCAGTGCAGGCCGACGTCGGCCGAGGGTGAGGGGATGCGGTAGGTCTTGCCGCCGATGGGCAGCGGGAGGGTCGAGTCGTAGAACTCGTCGAGGTCCTCGAAGGTCATGGGGTGCTCCTGTGCTGGCAGGGGTGCTGGCGTGCTGGTGGACGGTCGGGCGAGGGGACCAGCAGCCCCTCGCCCGACCGTCGTCTCAGGCGGCGCCCGGGTGGGCGATCGCGGTGCGCTTGCCCTGGCCGTTGAGGACGAACGCGACCGTGGACAGGACGGTCTGGTCGCCGCCGTCGGGGTTCCACGACACCGACGCGTAGCCCTCGTAGGCCTCGATCTGCGGGCCGCCGGCGCCGTTGACCTCGTAGAACCGGATGTGGACCCGGTTGTCGGAGCCGACCTCCTGCCCGGCGAGGCGCAGCCTCTCCTGGCCGGGGTCGTACTCGTCGGGCGCGGTGGCGGTCGCCTTGCGGTTGACCTTGCCGGTGCACGACCACTTCTGCTGGGTGATCGTGTCCGACCCGTACCCGTCGGAGTCGAAGTCGGAGTCGTCCTGCATCGTCTGCGCGAGCGCCGGCTGGAACTCCTTGATGCCGAACACCCCGACCCAGGTCGGGGTCTCGGTCGCCGACACGTCGACGTCGAGGTACCACTTGCGGTTCAGCGTGGCCGCGCCGAGCGGGACCTTGGTGGTGACGGTCATCAGCTGTTCCCCTTCTCGTTGGCGTGCTCGACCA
>CALRVO020000491.1:0-3578 GCA_943371595.1 Sphingomonas paucimobilis | reverse complement strand
GAGGTCGACGACCTCGACGGTGGTCCGGGCTACCCGGTCATCACCGGCGACTACTCGGGCGTGCCCGCGTGGGGGCGTCGTCCGCTCGTGCCCGGCACCCCCGTGGCCAAGCCGACCCCGGTCTTCACCAAGCTCGACGTCGCCGTCGTCGACGAGGAGCTCGCCCGCCTGGCGGGAGAGTGAGCCTGACCCTCCAGCTCCACCCGGACTGGCCGTTCGGCGACGGGTTGGTGATCGAGAGCAT
Organism: Sphingomonas paucimobilis; assembly: GCA_943371595.1. Taxonomy (GTDB): domain Bacteria; phylum Actinomycetota; class Actinomycetes; order Propionibacteriales; family Nocardioidaceae; genus Nocardioides. The sequence goes on along the minus strand of CALRVO020000491.1, from coordinate 3,334 downwards.
CGCTCTCGACGGGGTCTATCGCTCGCAGTTCGAGACGGGCACGTCCAACGGTGGGCTGACCGCCCACCCGGGCGGTGACCGGTGGCGGTGGGAGAGCCGCCTGTTCGGCGGGCGGTACGACGACCGGCCCGCCTCCGAGCGCCCGGTCTACGGCGCCTGGAACCGTCGCGGCGATCCCTACGGCGGGGCGATCCGCTTCGGCTCGGCCCATCTCCGGCTGCGGCCGCACGTGCTGCCCCGCGCGACCTTCTGCTTCCCCGACTCGTTCCTCGAGCCCGAGGACCACGGAGGACCCGAGGTGCTCGACCACCTCTGCGTGCTGGCCGACCGGGCGGGGCTCGACGACCTCGACGACTACGTCGAGGCCCACGCGCACGGGGGAGTCGTCGTCGCCGAGGACGTCGAGGCGGTCGTCCTCGACCCGTGCTTCCGCGAGTCCCGCGTGCACGAGGCGGCCGAGCGCCTGGGGTGCGCGGTCGAGTGGCACCCCGGCTTCGAGGTCGCGACCACCGACCTGCCCGAGCACTACCGCGGCGCCGGGGCCCTCGCGCTCGCCCGGTCCCTGGGCGAGGTGCTCGTGCCGGCCGCGGTGGGCGACGCCGCCCGGTCCGGACGTCACGACCCGCAGGCGGTCAAGCGCGTCTGGCACCTGCTCGCGCGGTTCGGGCGGCGACCCCTCAGGTCGTGACGCGGCCGGATAGGTTCGCCGTCATGACCGCCCCGATGTACCTGCCCGCGTTCTTCGTCAAGCAGAAGTTCGCGATGACCACCAACCGCTACGAGGTGTGGGCCGCCAACCCCGACGGGTCGTTCGGCACCCTGATGGCGGTGGCCCAGCAGAAGCGGATGGCCTTCAAGGAGGAGGTCACCTTCTACAGCGACGAGTCCAAGTCGCGTCCGGTCTTCAGCTTCAAGGCCCGCAAGCGCATCGACCTCAACGCCGGCTACGACATCCTGGATGAGAACGGTCAGGCCCTCGGCTTCTTCCGCAAGGACTTCGGCAAGAGCCTGCTGCGGTCGACCTTCCACGTCGAGGGCCCCGGCTACCAGGGCGTCGGGCAGGAGCGCAGCCAGGCGGTCGCCCTCGTGCGCCGGTTCCTCGACATCCCGTTCCTGCCGATCCACTTCGACTTCACCTCCCCGCAGGGCGTGCTGCTGCAGGTCGAGCGCCAGTCGTCGGTGCGCGACAAGTACACCGTCACCGTCCCGCACCAGGGCGTCGACTTCCGGGTCGCCGCGGCGGTCGCGGTCGGCCTCGACGCGCTGATGCAGCGCTGAGGCGGGCCGGGTCGTGCTCTACCCCGACGCCCAGGCCGCGGTCGACGCCGCCGCCGGTGACCTCCCCGTCCACGCCGAGGCGTACGACGTCCCCGCGGCCCGCGCGGCCGCGCGCGAGGTGGCCGCGCGGCTGCCCCGTGAGGACGTCGCCGAGGTGCACGACCTCGACGCAGGCGGGGTGCCCTGCCGGCTCTACCGACCGGCCGGCGCCGCACCCGGGGTCGTCGTGCACGTGCACGGCGGTGGCTTCGTGCTCAACGACGTCGAGGTGCACGACGCGCCGGCACGCCGGTTGGCCAACCGCGTCGGCAGAGCGGTGCTCTCGGTCGACTACCGCCTGGCTCCCGAACACCCCTACCCGGCCGCCGTCCACGACCTCGACGCCGTGGTCGCGTGGCTCGACTCGCACCCCGAGGTCCAGGCCGGCGGACCGGCGTACGGCCACGGGGACAGTGCTGGCGCCCAGCTCGTGCTGGTCGCGGCCCTGCGCCACCCCGGCCGCTTCGCCGCCCTCGCCCTGGTCTACCCGTTCCTCGACCCCGCGGCCTCGGCGGCCTCGCACCGCACCGAGGGCTCGGGGCTGAGTGCCGCCGACGTCGCCTGGTACTGGCGGCACTACGCCGGCGACCAGCCCGACCTCACCGACCCCGACCTGGCGCCGCTGGTCTCCGACCGGCTCGCCTCCCTGCCCCCGACGTACGTCGCGACCGCCGAGCACGACCCGGCCCGCGACGAGGGCGAGCTCCTCGCCGCCCGGGTCGCGGCTGCCGGGGTCGAGGTGGTCGCGACCCGCTGGCTCGGCCAGCCGCACGGCTTCTGGCGCCACGACCGGGCGTACGCCGCGGCCGAGCCGCTCATGCAGTCGGCCGCGGCGTTCCTGCGCTCGCACTGACCGCCCGTCGGCGCCGTCCGGCGACCAGCGAGGCTGCGAGCACGGTCGCCGACACGACGGCGGCCACCACCGCAGCGGTGCGCAGGTCGGCGACCACGACGTCCCACACGGCCCCGAGCACGGGCTCGTCCGACGCCGAGGGAGCCTGGCCGACGACCACGCCGCGCGCGAGCGCCAGGACGGCGACCAGGACCAGCAACGAGACCAGCGAGCCGGCGCCGAGCCAGCGCCAGGCCACCGCGCTGCCGCGGGCCAGCGTGAGGGCCAGCGCCACCAGGACCAGCCACGCGACAGGCAGCCACAGCGACGCGGCGTCGAGCACGCCGTAGACGTCGCGAGCCCGCTGGAGGTCCTCGACCGACGCCAGGGGGAACGACGCGGTGACCTCCGGCAGGGTGCTGAGACCCCCGACGCCGTCGATGCCCCGCTCGGCGAGCAGCTCGACGATCGCGTTGCGCAGGGTCGCCACCTCGATGCTGACCCTCCCGTCCCGGGTGACCAGGGCGCCGGTGGAGCCGTCCTCCAGGAGGGCGACCAGCTCGACGTGCGCTGTCCGGTTGGCCTGGCGCCACGCGTCGGCGAAGGCCTCGGAGCGCACCACCTCGCCGACGACGGCGCCGACCGCCTCGCTGACGCGGGCCTTCGCGGCCGGCGGGGCGTCGAGCGCCCCCACGGTGGCGCGCTCGAGGCGCGCGGCGACGGCGTCCTGGACGACGGGGTCGTCGGCCAGCGGACCGACCGTGGCGACGTAGCGGTCGGTGTCGGTGGCCACCGCGCCGACCCAGACCGCCACCAGGGCGATCGGCAGGACGACGGCGGCCACCGCGAGCAGCAGTCGTGGCAGCACACCGGTGCTCCTGTCGGCCCGCCCCATGATCAGCTCCTTCGTCGGTGGGGCATCGGGGGTCGCACGACGCGCCGGGCCGCCGTCGGTCCCTCCGGGTGGCTGAGGACGTCCCGGGCCCCTCTGCCAGACTCGTCGCCATGCGCGTCCACCTCGGCAGCGACCACGCGGGCCTCGAGCTCAAGGACCACCTCGCCGGCTGGCTGACCGAGCACGGCTACGAGCCGGTCGACCACGGGCCGTTCGTCTACGACGCCCTCGACGACTACCCCGTGTTCTGCCTGCGGGCCGCCGAGGCGGTCGTCCGCGAGCAGGGCCAG
>CALRVO020000490.1:0-3586 GCA_943371595.1 Sphingomonas paucimobilis | reverse complement strand
GACTCGACGCGGCGGCGTGCGTGCAGCGGTCAGAGCTCCTTGCGGAGGTGGACGTCGTCCGAGCCGGTGCGGGGGATGCCCTCCCACCGGAAGATCTCGCGGTAGCCCGCGCGCTCGTAGAACGCAGGCGCCTGGAAGGTGAACGAGGTGACGAAGACGTGCGCACAGCCCCGCGCCCGCGCCTCGGCCTCGAACCGCTCGAGCAGCTGCCCGCCGAGACCCGTGCCGCGGTGGTCCTCGCGCACCCAGGTCATCGCGATCCCAGCGGCCTCGCCCCAGGTCCAGCCGCTCACGCCGCCGACCAGACCGTCGCCGTCGTCGGCGCGCACGGTCAGCTCACGCTGCGCTGGGACGCCGGCCGTGGCGGCCTCGTTCCACGTGTCGAGCTCGTCGCTGAGCCGCTGGTCGAGGTCGGGGTCGCCGTCACCGGTGCGCAGGTCCACCGCCGTAGTCTGACCCGGTGCCCGAGCCGACCGCGCAGGACCTCGCCGACGCGCTGCCCGACGGGGTCGTGCTCGCCGACGCCGCCGGCCGGGTCACGCTCGTCTCGGCCCTGGCCGCGCGGATGCTGGGCCGCGAGGGGGCCGACGACGTCGGTCGCCCGCTGGCCGAGGTGCTCCGGCTCCAGGACCAGGACGCCCAGGCCTGGACGACCGCCAACACGCCGTACGACGGCCTGCGCACCCGTACGGCGGTGCCCGAGCAGTCGTGGCTGCTGCCCGACGGCACCGAGGTGCTCGTCACCGCCCGGCTCCACCGCGAGCAGCGTCTGGGACCCGTCACGTGCGTGGCGATCACGATCCGCTCGGGTCGCGGCCGGGCGCGGCTCGACCGCGAGCGCTCCGACCTGGTCGCGACCGTGGCGCACGAGCTGCGCTCGCCGCTGACCGGGGTCAAGGGTTTCGTGCAGGCGCTGCTCAACCGCTGGGACAAGCTCAACGACGACCAGAAGAAGCTGATGCTCACCACGGTCGCGGCCGACTCCGACCGGCTGAGCCGGCTGATCGCCGAGCTGCTCGACGTCGCGCGCATCGACACCGGCCGCCTCCAGCTCTACCCGCGTCCCTCCGACGCCGGGGTCCTGGTCGGCCGGATCGTCGCCTCGGTCGGGGCGGGCACCCACCGCGAGATCCTGCTGGACGCCGACGACGACCTGCCGCAGGTGCACGTCGATCCCGACAAGTTCACCCAGGTCGCGACCAACCTGGTCGAGAACGCCGTGCGCCACGGCGACGGCCTCGTCACCGTGCGCGTGGCTCGTGAGGCTCACCCCGACGCCCCCGACGGCGTCCGGCTCACGGTCAGCGACGAGGGCGCCGGCATCCCGCCCGAGCTGCGTCGCCGGGTCTTCACCAAGTTCTGGACCGGCGGCACGACCGGGGGCTCGGGACTCGGCCTCTACATCGTCAACGGGCTCGTGCGCGCGCACGGCGGCACCGTGTCGGTCGACAACGGGGCCGACGGGGGAGCGGTGCTGTCGTGCACCTGGCCCGGCATCCCCGACGGCCTGCTGGGCTGACGCAGGCCCGCTGGGCCGGGATCGGCCGTGCAGGATCGTGCGATCGCACGGTCCTGCACGCGATCGGGGCCCGGTTCGGTGCAGGATCGTGCGATCGCTCGGTCCTGCACACGATCCTCGCCGCCCCTGTCGGACGCAACCGGTTCGCGGGCCGGCACGGGTCGTTCCTAGACTCACGACCATGTCCGGCCCCAACACCGACTACGACCCTGTGGAGGTCACCACCTTGAAGCCCGAAGAGGTCGACGCCGCCCGCGATACCGCGCTCGCCGCCATCGCCGACGCAGCCGACCTGGAGGTGCTCAAGCAGGTGCGCATCGACCACACCGGTGACCGGTCGCCGCTGGCGTTGGCCAACCGTGAGATCGGTGCGCTGCCGCCGCAGGCCCGCAAGGAGGCCGGCCAGCGGGTCGGCCAGGCCCGGGGTGCGGTCGGCAAGGCCCTTGCCGCGCGCCAGGCCGTGCTCGAGGCGGAGCAGGAGGAGCGGATCCTCGTCGAGGAGACCGTCGACGTCACCCTGCCGACCGACCGGGTGGCGCCCGGCGCCCGCCACCCGCTGACGACCGGCTCCGAGCTGATCGCCGACATCTTCGTGGCCATGGGCTGGGAGGTCGCCGAGGGCCCGGTCATCGAGGCCGAGTGGCTCAACTTCGACGCCCTCAACCTCGGGCCCGACCACCCCGCCCGCACCATGCAGGACACCTTCTGGACCGACCCGGGCGACGACGCCATGGTGCTGCGCACCCACACCTCGCCGGTCCAGGCCCGCACGATGCTGACCCGCACGCCCCCGATCTACGTCGTGTGCCCCGGTCGCGTCTTCCGCACCGACGAGTACGACGCCACCCACAGCCCGGTCTTCCACCAGGTCGAGGGCCTGGCGATCGACGAGGGCATCTCGATGGCCCACCTCAAGGGCACCCTCGACCACTTCGCCACCGCGATGTTCGGCGAGGGCATCACCACGCGCTTCCGCCCCTCCTACTTCCCCTTCACCGAGCCGTCGGCCGAGGTCGACCTGGTCTGCTTCGTGTGCCGGGGCGCCCAGGAGGTCGACGGCGTCACCTGCCGCACCTGCCGCGGCGAGGGATGGATCGAGTGGGGCGGCTGTGGCGTGGTCAACCCGCGGGTGCTGCGCGCCTGCGGCGTCGACAGCGAGCGCTACAGCGGCTTCGCCTTCGGCATGGGCATCGACCGCACCCTGATGTTCCGCCACGCCATCACCGACCTGCGCGACCTCTTCGAGGGCGACGTCCGCTTCACCACTGCTTTCGGATCGGATCTTTAGATGAAGGCCCCCGTCTCCTGGATCAAGGACTACGTCGACCTCCCCGGCGACGTCACCACCGAGCAGCTCGCCGCGCGGCTCACCGCGCTCGGCCTCAAGCTCGAGGCCATCGAGAGCCCCGGCGACCAGATCACCGGCCCTCTCGTCGTCGGCCGCGTGCTCAGCCGCGAGCCCGAGCCGCAGAAGAACGGCAAGACCATCAACTGGTGCACGGTCGACGTCGGTGACGCCAACGGCACCGGCGAGCCCCAGGGCATCGTGTGCGGCGCCCACAACTTCGACGTCGGCGACCTGGTGGTCGTGGTGCTCCCGGGGGCCGTGCTCCCGGGTGGCTTCGCGATCAGCGCCCGCAAGACCTACGGGCACCTGAGCGCCGGGATGATCTGCTCCGAGGCCGAGCTGGGCCTGTCCACCGAGGGCGCGGGCATCATCGTGCTCCCGCCCGACGCCGGTCAGCCCGGCGACGACGCCTTCGACGTGCTCGGGCTGCACGACGACGTGATCGAGTTCGAGATCAACCCCGACCGCGCCTACGCCCTGAGCCTGCGCGGGGTGGCCCGCGAGGCCGCGCTCGCCTTCGCCGAGGAGGGGGCCGCGTTCACCGACCCGGCCGCCCGCACGACCCCGGCCGCCACCGGCGACGGCTACCTCGTCGTGCTCGACGACCCCGAGGGCTGCCCGCTGTTCGTCGCGCGTCTCGTCGAGGGCTTCGACCCCGCGGCGCCCACGCCCGACTGGATGGCCCAGCGCCTGACCCAGGCCGGGATGCGCCCGATCTC
>CALRVO020000489.1:0-3588 GCA_943371595.1 Sphingomonas paucimobilis | reverse complement strand
CTAGGTTGGTGGCATGGCGACCCGTACGTCTTCCCCGCCGGGGTCGCGCAGCTCGAGCACGTCCTCCCGCAGCAGGTCAGGCACCGGTACCAAGACCGGCACCACGAAGGCCCGAAGCGGACAGGCCCGATCGGGCGCGACACCCCGGAACGCACGGAAGACCCCGCAGAAGACCTCCTCGAAGGCCCCGCAGAAGAAGCGGCCGGCGACCTCGTCGCGCCGCCCTGCGGCCCGACCGGCCCGTCCCGCGCCGCGCGCGGTCCGTTCCGGTACCGGCCCGGTCGCCCGTGGCTTCCAGAGCCTGTTCCGCGGGCTCGCCGTCGTCTGGCTGGCGGTCGCGCACGCGATCGGCGCCGCGATCCGCGGAGTCGGTCGCAGCGCTCGCGACCTCGAGCCCGAGCAGCGTCGTGACGGGGCCGGGCTCTTCTTGGTCGGGCTCGCCGTCGTCGTGGGGGCCGCGGTCTGGTTCGCCGCCCCCGGTGGCGTGATGGACCTGGGACGCACCGCCGTCGTCGGCACCGTCGGCAAGGTCGGCTGGCTCGTCCCGCTGGCCCTGGTGTGGGCGGGTTGGCGTCTGATGCGTCACCCCGTCGAGCAGGGTCCGGCCGGACGTCAGGCCGTCGGCTGGGTCGCCCTCTTCCTCGGCGTCCTGGGTGTCGTCCACATCGCCTCCGGCAACCCCCAGCCCGTCGAGGGCGACACGACCCCGCTGCGCGAGGGCGGCGGCGCCGTCGGCTACGTCGTGTCCTCGCTGCTGCTCGACCTGCTGCAGTCCAGCGCCGTCGTCGTGCCGCTGCTGGTGCTCGTCGCGCTCTTCGGTGTCCTGGTCATCACCGCGACCCCGCTCTACCGCGTGCCCGACCGGCTGCGCGACCTCTACGACTTCGCCCTGGGTCGCCCGCCGCTCGACGACGACCTCGAGGGGACCCACGGGCGTGCCCTCGACGACACCATCGACCCCGACATGGGCGACCCCGCCTACGACAGCCCGGTCCTGGAGGACCGCGAGGTCAAGAAGCGCCGCAAGAAGAAGGTCGAGGCGCCGGTCGAGGACGGCCTCGCCGTGCCGCACGGCCCGCCGTACGACGCACCCTTCGCCGCGCCCCTGGAGGGCCAGACCGACGGCGGTCCCGAGACCGAGGCCTTCGACGCCCTCGACGTGGCGCTCGCCCACGACGACGAGCCCATGGCGCCCGCGGCACCCCTGGCACCGCCGGTCCGCCCGGTGGCCCAGGTCAAGGCCGAGCCGGCCGAGGTGCTGGAGCCGCCGCCGCACACCCCGATCGAGCCGCGCATGGAGCAGCTCGCGCTGTCGGGCGACGTCGTCTACTCCCTGCCGGCCAACGAGGTGCTCAAGCCCGGCTCGGTGCACAAGGCCCGCTCGGCCGCCAGCGACGAGGTCGTCGCCCGGCTGACCCAGGTGCTCGAGCAGTTCAACATCGACGCCCAGGTCACCGGCTACACCCGCGGCCCGACGGTCACCCGCTACGAGGTCGAGCTCGGCCCCGCGGTCAAGGTCGAGAAGGTCACCGCGCTGTCCAAGAACATCTCCTACGCCGTCGCCTCGGCCGACGTGCGGATCCTCAGCCCGATCCCCGGCAAGTCCGCGATCGGCATCGAGATCCCCAACGTCGACAAGGAGATCGTCAGCCTGGGCGACGTGCTGCGGTCCAACACCGCGCGCGGCGACCACCACCCGATGATCGCCGGGCTCGGCAAGGACGTCGAGGGCGGCTTCGTCGTGGCCAACCTCGCCAAGATGCCGCACCTGCTGGTGGCCGGCGCCACCGGCTCGGGCAAGTCGTCGTTCATCAACTCGATGATCACCTCGGTGCTGATGCGCGCGACCCCCGACGAGGTGCGGATGATCATGGTCGACCCCAAGCGGGTCGAGCTCAACGCCTACGAGGGCGTGCCCCACCTGATCACCCCGATCATCACCAACCCCAAGAAGGCCGCCGAGGCGCTCGCCTGGGTCGTGCGCGAGATGGACCTGCGCTACGACGACCTGGCCAACTTCGGGTTCCGCCACATCGACGACTTCAACAAGGCCGTGCGGGCGGGCAAGGTCGAGGTGCCCGCGGGCAGCGAGCGCGTGCTCACGCCCTACCCCTACCTGCTCGTGATCGTCGACGAGCTCGCCGACCTGATGATGGTCGCGCCGCGCGACGTGGAGGACGCCGTCGTCCGCATCACCCAGCTGGCCCGGGCCGCCGGCATCCACCTGGTGCTCGCGACCCAACGTCCCTCGGTCGACGTGGTCACCGGTCTGATCAAGGCCAACGTGCCGTCGCGGCTCGCGTTCGCGACGTCGTCGCTGGCCGACAGTCGCGTCATCCTCGACCAGCCCGGCGCCGAGAAGCTCGTCGGCCAGGGCGACGGACTGTTCCTGCCGATGGGCGCCTCCAAGGCCGTGCGCGTGCAGGGCTCGTGGGTCACCGAGGCCGAGATCGCCCAGGTGGTCAAGCACTGCAAGACCCAGCTCGAGCCCAGCTATCGCGAGGACGTCACGGCCCCGGCCGCGAGCAACAAGGTCCTCGACGACGACATCGGCGACGACATGGACCTGGTCGTGCAGGCGATCGAGCTCGTCGTGTCGACCCAGTTCGGGTCGACCTCGATGCTGCAGCGCAAGCTGCGCGTCGGCTTCGCCAAGGCGGGCCGGCTGATGGACATCATGGAGAGCAGGGGAGTGGTCGGGCCGAGCGAGGGCTCCAAGGCCCGCGACGTGCTGATCAAGCCCGACGAGATCGACGCCGTGATCTACACCATCCAGGGGGAGCAGTGAGCACCGATCTCTCGAAGCACACCGACACCGAGACCGCCACCGAGCACGTCGTCAACGTCGAGGTCGACGACGCCCCCCACGAGGAGACCTACGACGACACGGTGCAGGTGCGCCGCGACGCGCCGCTCTCGGGTCTCGTCGGCGTCACCGGCGCGGGCGTCGCCGTCGCCTACCTGCTGCGCGCCTCGGAGTCCGCGTCGCTCCTCGACTGGGCCGTCTGCCTGCTCACCGGGGTGATCGGGGTGCTGCACCTCGCAGCCGTCCTCGACGCCCGGGCCCCGCTCATGGTGATCGACCACCAGGGGGTGCGCGTGCGTCGCGGCCGCACCTGGCACGGCGTCGCGTGGCGTGACGTCGACCGCGTCGAGCACCACCCGCGCACCTCGCTGCTGGGCGACGGTTCCCTCGGGGTCGTCGACGACGACGGTCGGGTGCTCTCGGTGCGGCTGTCGCTGTCGACCCAGCTCATCGGCTCCGACTGGCACGAGCTGGGCGACGCCCTGCTCGACCTCAGCGAAGGACGCACGACCGTGGTCGAGCCCGGGCGCGACGACGCAGCGACGCCCGCCGACGCCCCCGAGCCCGAGCGCGACCTCGCCGCCGTACGCCGTGAGGAGGTCGTGCTCGACAAGGCACCTCGCGTCGCGTCGCTCGAGGACGGCGAGGTGAGCGGCACCGACGCCGACACCTCGGTCGTCCTGCTGCCGACGGCGTCCGACCCGTCGACCACCTCCACCATCGTGATCCACGCCGACGACGTCTCCTCGACCCCGGCCGACCCGGTCGTCGGGCCGCAGCTG
>CALRVO020000488.1:0-3606 GCA_943371595.1 Sphingomonas paucimobilis | reverse complement strand
TTCACTAACCGGTTAGTGAATGCAGAAACAGCTCGTCGTGACGCGGATCTGCGGGTTCCTGGATCAGCCGTCGAGGGTGAGTCGGTGCGATCACGCGAGCCACCGAAACTGCCGCCCGGCGGGCTCCGCCCGATCATGCCGCACGAGGGTGCAGTTCGCAGACGCACGCATCTTCACACTCGAACTACCGCCAGGAGGCCGCGTATCGGGCTCTCGGTGGCCCGGCAGTCGCCGTTGGTGTCTGGAAGGTGACCAGCTCTGTTCAGCGCTTCGTCGTCCTCCTCATCGCGCTCATCGCGACTGTCGTGTGCACGTCTGGATTGCGCAGCGAGGGACGGTGTTCGTGCTGCCACTAGTGACCCGTGACGACACCCGCGGCGGGGCCGGCTCGAACGACCGCAAGGCCGCTCGATGGGCCGCGGCACGGCTCGGCCAAGGATGGGTCGTTCGCTGAACCTCGACCTGGGTCAGACCAGGCGGCGTCCCGAGATCTGCTCGATCTCCAGGTGCAGGCGCAGCGCACGCGAGCCCGCGGGCCACACGTCGATCTGCGGCGCGTCGACGCGACCGAAGGACCAGTCGACGTGCACGTGACCGTGGGCCAGGACGCTCCAGCCGGTCCGCGAGTCGGGGTCCACCAGGTCGGCCTGGAAGCTCACCGGACTGTCGTCGGCCTCGCGCGCCGCTGCCGAGTAGGCGGCGGTGCGCACGTCGATGCCACCGGAGGTCACCGCGAAGTTGACGGGGACCACGGTGGGCCCGAGCGTCCCGTTCCACGCGAGCCGGCCCACGGCGGTGCCGCGCAGCAGCTCCCAGCACTCGTCGGTGGTGAGGTCCACGAGGTGGCGCGCGCCGGCGTGGTCGTGGGCCGTGGTCGTCTGGTCGTGGGTCATGGGCCGATGCTCCGGGACAGGACGGCTCCGCGGCCAGGGTGAGCCGGCCCCTCGGTGCGGGACGTTCGTCCCGCGGTCAGCCGGTCGACGACGTCAGCGGCCCGGCCTGCGTGGTGCGCCCATCGGGCCCAGGGCGCCCATCCGGCCCGGCGCACCCGTCAGGCCCGTCGGACCGGTCCCGCCCATGCCGTGCAGGCGGTCGCCGAACCACGCCCAGGACCAGCGGGTCATGACGGCGATCTCCGCGGTCTGGTCCCGCACGATCGCGCGGGCCAGGGCGGCGACCTGCGGGTGGACGAGGACCCCGGCCGCGAGCGCGTGCCGCGACATCATCACCGCCGCCATGTGGTGCACCGCCATGTCCCGCAGGAACGCCCGGTCGAGCGCGTCGCCCGACAGACCCGTGAGGTCGCGCATCATCGGGTGGTACGTCGTGGCGGGCTGCCCGGGGTGGAAGCGGGCCAGCCAGTCGCGCATCGACGCGACCTGACGGGTCCGGCTCGCGACGATCGCCCGCCCCAGGGCCCGCATCTGCGGCCGCGGCGACCGGGCCAGCTCACCGGCCGACGCGATGGCCTCCTCGTGGTGGTGGGTCATCGCGGCCAGGTAATCGCCGTCGGCGACCGCCTGCGACGCGCCCGCCCGGGCCATCGGAGCCGCGTCCGGCGGACCCATCGTGCGGTGCCGGGTGTCGCCGTCCGTGCCGCACCCGGCGAGCAGGGTGCCGGCGAGGACGGCCGCCAGGGCGGTGACCGCCACCCGCGAGCGCGCGCCGTACGGCGCAGGTCGGTTCGTCATCGCGGGCTCCAGGTCCGGGTCGGCGGTCCCCTCGTGGCTCGAGCAGGACGGCGCGCGACCTCCCGGCCAGCCCACCACCCGCAGGCGGCACCCGCCAGGGCAGTTGGGGGGCGCCGCACGGGACGGAGGTCCCGGCCCGACTCCCGGCCCGACGTCCGGCCCGCGCACGTCGCGCCCACGTCGCTACGGTTCCAGCATGGTGCACCTCCTGGTGGTCGAGGACGACGAGCCGATCCGGCGGGCGTTGGTCCGGGGGCTGACCGAGCAGGGCGCCAGCGTCGTGGCGGCGAGCACCGCGGTCGAGGCGATCCGGCTGGTCTCGACCGAGCGCCTCGACGCAGTCTTGCTCGACCTGGGTCTCCCCGACCTCGACGGCCGCGACGTGCTGGCGCTGGTCCGCGCCGGCGGCGACGTACCGGTCGTCATCACCACCGCGCGCGACGACGAGCGCGACATCGTGCAGCTCCTCGACTCCGGGGCCGACGACTACCTGGTCAAGCCGTTCTCCGCCGCCCAGGCGATGGCCCGGGTGCGGGCCGTGCTGCGGCGGGGTCAGGCGGCGGGCGAGGTCGTCGACGCGACCGTGCGGGTCGGCGAGCTGGCCCTGGACCCCGGCGCCCGCACCGCCACCCTCGCCGGCACCGAGCTGACCCTCAACCGCAAGGAGTTCGACCTGCTGATGGCGTTGGCGACGCGGCCCAACCAGGTCGTCTCCAAGCGCCAGCTCCTCGCCGAGGTCTGGCAGCAGCCGTGGGGCGGCGCCGACCGCACCGTCGAGGTCCACCTGTCGCTGCTGCGCCGCAAGCTGGGCGAGACCGCGGCCGAGCCCCGCTACCTCCACAGCGTGCGCGGGGTGGGGATCAAGCTCGTCGCACCGGACGACGCATGAGCCTCTCGCGCCGGATCCTCCTGCTCAGCGTCGGCTCCGCCGCCGTGGTGCTGGTGCTGTTCGCGATCCCCCTCACCCTGCTGCTGCGGGCGAGCGCGGCCGACAGCGTGCGCGGAGCGGCGACCGACTCGGCCCAGGCCGTGGCCGACTACCTCAGCTCCGGGCCGGAGCGGTCCGCCGCGACGGCCTACGTCGAGCGTGTCAACAGCCGCGACGACAGCTATCCCGTGGCGGTCGTGCTCACCGACGGCTCGGTCCTGGGCGCGGACCTGCCGGGCCTGGCCGACGTGCCGGCCGAGAGGTCGCGCGTGCCGGCCGACGACGACGGCGACACCGACGACCTGGCCCCCACCTCGCAGGCGAGCGTCTTCCCCGTCGACGGCGGCCAGCTCGTGGTCGTCGAGGTGCGTGGCGACGTCGGCGACGACCAGGTCGTCGTCTACGCCGCCGACAGCCGGGTCGACACCCGCGCCGCCGAGCAGCTCGCGCTGCTCGGCCTGGTCGGGCTCGTCCTCCTCGCGCTGAGCGCTGCCGCGTCGCAGGTGGTGACCCGGCGTCTCGTCGGCACGCTGTCGCAGGCCGCGAACGTCGCCGACGCCCTCGGTGAGGGGCAGCTCGCCGAGCGCGTCCCCGTCGACGGGCCCCCCGAGGTCCGCCGCGTCGCCGTCGCGCTCAACCGCCTCGCGACGCGCATCGACGAGCTGCTGATGGCCGAGCGCGAGCTCGTCGCCGACCTCTCCCACCGGCTGCGCACCCCTCTGGCCGCACTGCGCCTCGACGTCGAGTCGCTGGCCCGGACCGTCCCGGTACCCGAGATCGAGGACCGCCTCGACGCCCTCGAACGCACCCTGACCGCCGTGATCCGCGAGGCGCGCCGCGCCGGTCGCGAAGGGGTCCGCCCCCACACCGACGTCGGTCCGGTGGCGCGGGAGGCGTTCGACTACTGGTGCCCGCTGGCCGAGGACCAGGGCCGGGCCATGACGCTGTCGGTCGCCGACGCGCTCCCGCCGGTGCGTTCGGCCCCCG
>CALRVO020000487.1:0-3610 GCA_943371595.1 Sphingomonas paucimobilis | reverse complement strand
ATCACCCACTGGTCGTGACCGGGGAGGAACCGGACCGCCTCCGACGGGTCCGTGGCGAGGAGGTCGTCGACGTGCTCGCGCCCGACGTACGCCGTCTCCCCGTCGACGTCGACCGCCACCAGCCGGTCGCCGACCTCGTCCCACCAGCGCCGGAGCCCGCGGCCGGCGCTGAGTCCCTTGCCCAGCCAGTAGTGGACGCGGTCGTAGGTCGTCGGCCCGTAGGTCGCGACGTGGGCCAGGACGGCGCGCGGGCCGGCCTCGTCGAGGTCGGGGACGCCGCCCCAGCGCGGGCTGGCGTCGAGCCGCTGGAAGGTGGGCCGGCCGTCGCGTGGCGGGCCGAAGCCCAGGTCGCCCTGCCACGACAGCGGCTTGACGAGGGTGCCGGCGCCCTCGGCGAAGACCGGGGCGAGGTGGCGGTAGGGGCGCTGCCGCGTCAGCACCTCGCCGAGCTCGGTGACGGTCAGGGGCCCGTCGGCGAGCGCCGCGCGCACGGCGGCGCGGAAGTCCGGCCAGTCCCCGGGGTCGAGCCGGTAGTGCTCGACCCAGCTCGGCAGCTCCCACTGCCGGCCGGACGCGCGCAGCGCCAGGAAGACGCCGCCCTCCTCGGGCGAGAGGTAGTGCACCGACCCGCGGAAGGCGAAGGCCTTGACCACGTCCCCGGCGACCAGGGCGGACGCCAGCTCGCCCGGCTGCGACGTCGTACGACGGGTGCGGACGGCGAGCTCGGCGAGCGACTCGTCCATCGACAGCACCGCGCCGAGGCGGCGTACGACGTCGGCGACCGACGCGGTGCCCACCGGCGCCAGCAGGTGCCGCTGCAGCCGCCAGGCCAGCGCCTGCGCCCAGGTGGTCGAGGCCTGCGTCGTCGCGTCCATCCGGTCACCCTGGCACCGATCCCGGACGAAGCCCGTCCGCCACCGTGGCTAGGGTGACCCGGTGAGCTACGAGCCGACGATCCCGCCCGAGTCCGCCGCCACCGACGACCACGTGCTGGCCGCGTGGCTGGCCGACGAGGCCGGACGCCGCCTGCTCGACGTGCGTGGTGAGGGCCTCGAGGGGCGCGAGCTCAAGGACGCCGGCGACGCCGCGGCGCACGAGCTGCTCATGGCCCTGCTCGCCGAGCACCGGCCGACCGATGCCGTGCTGTCGGAGGAGGGCAAGGACGACAAGGTCCGGCTGACCTCCGAGCGGGTGTGGATCATCGACCCGCTCGACGGCACCCGCGAGTTCTCCGAGCCGCCGCGCGACGACTGGGCCGTCCACGTCGCCCTGTGGGAGCGCACCGCCGGCGACGGCGGCGAGCTGACCGCCGGCGCGGTCGCCCAGCCGGCGCTGGGGGAGACCTTCACGACCGGCGCGCCCCCCGTCGTCCCTCTCAGCACCAGCGAGAGCCCCCGCATCGCGGTCTCGCGCAGCCGCCCGCCCGAGTTCGTGCACGGCCTGGCCCGCGAGCTCGACGCCCAGCTCGTCGCGATGGGGTCGGCCGGGGTCAAGGTGCTCTCGGTCGCCCGCGACCTCACCGACGCCTATGTGCACGCCGGCGGCCAGTACGAGTGGGACAGCGCCGCCCCGGTCGCCGTCGCGCGCGCCGCGGGCCTGTTCACCAGCCGCATCGACGGCAGCCCGCTGCGCTACAACCAGGACGACGTCTACCTGCCCGACCTCGTCGTGTGCCGGCCCGAGCTGGCCGACCGGATCCTGGCCTGGATCGCGGCCAACGACGTCTCGTGACCGGCCCGACGGCCGCCGTCGGGCACGTCCTCCTCGACGCCGACGGCGTCCTGCAGGACCTCCCCGGCGGCTGGTTCGAGCGGCTGCGGCCGTGGCTCGGCGACCGTGCCGAGGAGTTCATCAAGGAGTCGTGGGTCGCCGAGGTGCCGACCCTGCGCGGCGAGGGTGACTTCTTCGACCACCTCGAGGCCCACCTGGCGGCGTACGGCGTGGACGTCGGCGTCGAGGAGCTCTTCGCGGCCGTGTGGACCTCGATCGAGCTGGTGCCGTCGTCGATCGACCTGGTGCACCGGCTGCGCGCGGCCGGCTACGGCGTCCACCTCGGCACCAACCAGGAACGGCACCGGGCGACCTACATGCGCACCGAGCTGGGCTTCGACGACCTCTTCGACGTCTCCTGCTACTCCTGGGAGCTCGGCGCGGTCAAGACCGAGCCGGCCTACTTCGAGCGGGCGGTCGCGCTCATCGACTGCGAGCCCGCCGAGGTCGTCTTCGTCGACGACCGGCTCGACAACGTCGAGACCGCGCGCTCGGTCGGGCTCGCCGGCGTCCACTGGACCTTCACCGACGGCCTCGACGTATTGCACTCGCACCTGGCCGAGCACGGTGTCAGGGTCGGGGGATGACCTCCTACGTCTCCCACACGACCATCGACTGCCACGACGCCTACGCGCTCTCCGAGTGGTGGAAGACCGTGCTCGGCTACGTCGACATCGACGGCGACCCCAACCTCCCCGGTCACCAGGAGTGCATGATCCGTGACCCCGGGACCGGCCACCAGCTGCTGTTCATCGAGGTGCCCGACACCGAGCTGCCCGCCAAGCGGATCCACCTCGACGTCGCCGCGCGCGAGGGCACCCGCGACGACGAGGTCGCCCGCCTGCTCGCCCACGGTGCGACCGAGGTCGCCGACCACCGCGGCAAGTACGGGCCCGGCACCGGGTGGGTGACGCTCGCCGATCCCGAGGGCAACCAGCTCTGCGTCGTGCGCAGCCCGGCCGAGCGCGACGCCGGCAGCCAGGGCTAGGGCCTGACCTGCAGGATCCGGTCGTCGCCGTCGGCCGGGGTGCCGCGCCCGTCGCGGTTGCTGGTGGTCAGCCACAGGGTGCCGTCGGGGGCGACGGCGATGGTGCGCATCCGGCCGTAGTCGCCGACGAAGAACGCCTGCGGGTCGACCGCACGCCGACCGTCGACGGTGACCCGCCACAGGCGCTCGCCCTTGAGGGCGGCCATCCACAGCGACCCGTCGACGTAGGCCAGACCCGAGGGGGAGTTGTCGTCGGTCGCCCAGGTCTGCTGCGGGTCGACGTACGTCGGGGTGCCGCCGGTGCCCTCGACCTCGGGCCACCCGTAGTTGCCGCCGGCCTCGATGCGGTTGAGCTCGTCGAAGCGGTCCTGGCCGAACTCCGAGGCCCACAGCCGCCCGGCGTCGTCGAAGGCGAGACCCTGGACGTTGCGGTGGCCCAGGGAGTAGACGGGGGAGCCCGACGGGTTGCCCGGGGCGGGGTCCCCGTCGGGGGTCAGGCGCAGGATCTTGCCGCCCAGCGAGTCGGGGTCCTGGGCCAGCGGCGGCTCGCCCGACTCGCCGGTCGAGACGTAGAGCAGCCCGTCGGGCCCGAACTCGAGGCGTCCGCCGTCGTGGATGAACCCGTTGGGGATGCCCTCGAGCAGCACCTCGAGGCGCTTGCCGAGCCGGTCGCCGCGCAGGGTGGTGCGCACGACCCGGTTGTCGGTCGCGGTGGTCAGGTAGAGGTAGACCAGCGCGTCGCTGGCGAAGTCGGGCGAGAGCGCGACCCCGAGCAGGCCGTCCTCGGCGCCGCCGCCGGTGGGCTTCGCGGCCTCGACCACGCCGAGCTCGGTGACCTCGCCGTCGGGCGTC